>CBDURB010000007.1:0-16339 GCA_965369585.1 uncultured bacterium | reverse complement strand
GGGCAGAAGCGTCGGTGTTGGCGTGGGTGTAGGTGTAGGTGTAGACGTCGGCGTCGGTGTGGGTGTAGGCGTAGGCGTGGGAGTAAGCGTGGGCGTGGGTGTAGGCGTAGGCGTCGGCGTAGGCGTCGGTGTGGGTGTAGGCGTGGGCGTCGGCGTGGGTGTAGGTGTGGGCGTAGGTGTGGGCGTAGGTGTAGGTGTAGGCGTCGGTGTAGATGTCGGCGTCGGTGTAGATGTCGGCGTCGGTGTTGGCGTGGGCGTGGGCGTCGGCGTTGGTGTAGGCGTGGGTGTGGGTGTAGGCGTCGGCGTCGGCGTCGGTGTTGGTGTGGGTGTGGGTGTAGGCGTCGGCGTCGGCGTAGGTGTAGGCGTGGGTGTTGGCGTCGGTGTTGGCGTCGGTGTAGGCGTGGGTGTGGGTGTAGACGTCGGTGTTGGCGTCGGTGTTGGCGTTGGTGTGGCTACCCCTTGAACGACAATCTTCCCTTTCTGATTTGGGAAATGCCGCGTACACACGTACCAGTACTCCCCGGGCGTGTTGAAAGTGCGGGACCACGTCAGGTTGGTGCTGGAAAGGGTTCCGGAGTCGAAGAGCGCGCCGTTACAGTAGCCGTCGATGTTGCTCCATTTGCTCCAATTGGTCCCGCATTCGACTACGTCGTGCCTTCCCGCAACCCACTGCCAGGTAACGGTGTCCCCTGCACTAATGATCGTCGTGCAGTAGGCGTTCGGATCAACGTTGTCGAAACTAGGGTCGCAGTACCAGTCGCTGCCAACGTCTACTGTCACACTCGCAGCTTCCGCCTCCCCAGGCGGACCTTCGGTCAGGGCCCATATCGATAGCAGGACCGCTGCCGCAGCTACCACGGCTGTCGGCACCACTACGTGCATACGCATCCTAAGCAAGTGCATCATAGGCTTCCCCACTTCGCGGAGGCTTTCGCAGATAGTCAATAAGTGCTGTCCCCGCGAGTACGCCTGCAGCGAGGAACAATGTATCTCGAGTCGTTCTCCTTCGGGGCACAGTCCACAACCCTCCCTTTAGCTCCGCCATCTCCTCGATGCTCTTCGTCCCCGGGGTTGCCGGGGACTTTCTGAAATCTCGCTCATAGTTTCGCTTTCCCGTCACAGGGCGACATCGTGTGATAGGGCAAACCTTAGCGTCAGTTGCTTCCCGCTCTGCCTAGGCAAAATGGGGTAGCACATGCACCGATATATGCGCGAAGTGCGTACGCCGCGTGCCGAACTCGGCATGGGCATACGAATCGCTGCTGCTATAATGTCTTCGCTGGGCGAAAGGGGAGTAGGGTGGACAAGATCCGCGTCATCATCGCCGAGGATCACGCTGTCGTCCGAGAAGGAACGCGGCAGATAATAGAGCGCCAGGAGGACATCGAGGTCGTGGGCGAAGCCGCCAACGGCGCCGAGGCGGTTGCCCTGGTCGAGCGGGTGAACCCTGACGTCGCCATCGTCGACATCTCCATGCCCGTCATGAGCGGCATCGAGGCCACGGAGAAGATCAAAGCTACCCACCCGGGCACGGCCGTGTTGATCCTTACCGCCTATGACGACGACCAGTACATCTTTGCGCTGCTCGGCGCCGGTGCCGCCGGATACCTGCTGAAGGACGTACCGGCGGCGGAGGTGGTGCGTGCCATCAGGTCCGTGCACGCAGGCGAGCCTGTGCTCCACCCGGCCATCGCCAGGAAGGTGTTGGCTCGGTTTGCCACGGAAGGGCAGGGAGAGCGGTCTGTATCTAGTGACGATGACCTGCTGACGAAGCGGGAGCGCGATATTCTAAGGCTGGCCGCTTGCGGGATGAGCAATTCCCGCATTGCAGACCGTCTCATCGTGAGCATAAGGACGGTTCAGGCCCACCTCACACACATCTTCGACAAGTTCGGCGTCGGGTCGCGCACGCAGGCGGTTATCACTGGGCTCAGACGTGGGTTGATAGACCTGGAAGACCTTGATGAAAGCTGAAGTCGAGGTCCGAAGCCCGCCAGGGCATCCACGCTGGGCCGCTTTCAGGCGTCAGGCGACGGCGCTCATCCGTCGCTTTCCCCAGAGGCTCCGCGAGCGGCACTTCTGGGCAGTGCAGGCCCTGGTTCTGATCATTACTGCGGTCCACTGGGTACTGGAGGCCACGGAAGCCTTGGGGGAGCATGAGGCCCTCTCCTTCGTACCTGTCTCCTTCTACTTCATCCCTATAGTCTACGCCGGACTCAACTTTGGTATGGAGGGCGCCTTGCCCACAGCCCTCTGGAGCGCCGCCCTAGCCATACCCAACGTGTTTGTATGGCACGAAGGTATCCAGCGTCTCGGCGAGTTCGTGCAACTGGCGATAATGATCAGCGTGGCCATCGTAGTCGCCCGAAGGGTGGACGCGGAGACCAGGCAGCGGCGCAGGGCGGAGAAGACTAGCGCCAGCCTCAGCCTCCTGAACGAGATCGGCGAGAGCCTTCGCCATACGCTGGAGGTAGAAGAGCAGCTTCCACGGGTGTTGCGCCGGTTACTGTCAGGCCTGTCGCTGGAGGCTACGTGGTTGTTCTTGGAGCCCGAACAGCCTGGCGACGACCTGCTGGCTATGGAGGAAGGCGCCTCGGGTGCTTCCACGCCCGGGCGGCTGGCGAAAGAACTGCACGAGCGTGTCAGCTCGATGGGGGGACCCATCGCTGACGGTCACAGGGTGGCGGTGCCGCTCTTGACGGAGGCGGGCATGCTAGGTTCGCTGGGCGCCACCGCCGGCGAGACGGAGGCGATCAGCGATGAACAGGCAGAGCTGTTGGCGACCGTAGCCCACCAGATTTCGGTGGCCGTGGAGAACGCCAGGCTTTACCGGCAGCGACAGGAGAGCCTGAAGTCATACGTCCGCCAGATCACTCAAGCGCAGGAGGACGAACGTCTGCGAATAGCCCGTGATCTCCATGACGAGACCGCCCAGGAACTCGTGGGGCTGGTCCGTCACCTGGAGCAGCTAAGCGAAGCCGCAGGCCCCGCCCTGACGGAGCCCACGAGCGACCTGTTGAAGCAGGCGCGCTCTACTCTGCAATCGGTCCGCCGCTACAGCCGCGACCTGCGGCCGTCCGTTCTCGACGATCTTGGCCTGATCGCCGGCATCGAGATGGTGGTCGAGGAGACCAACGGCCGGCTTTCCGCTGGCGCACGACTGGAGGTTATCGGGAAGCCCCGCAGGCTGGGAGGGCCGCTGGAGTTGGCGCTGTTCCGCATCGCCCAGGAGGCGCTCCGGAACGTGGAGAAGCACGCCAACGCGACCTCGGTGCTGGTGGAGCTGGACTTCGCCGGGGAGGGGATCGGGCTGTCTGTGGCCGACGACGGCGCAGGGTTCTCGCCCCCGAAGAGCGTCTCGGACCTCGCTCTCTCCGGTAAGCTGGGGCTACTCGGCATGAAGGAGCGGGCGGAACTGGTCGGCGGGTCCTTCGAGATCCACGCGTCTCCTCATAAGGGAACAAGATTGGTGGTAAGGGTACGGCCGAGCGAGAGAAGCACCAGTTGACCTAAGCTGGCGCGCGAACAGCCGATAACTTACTTGTTACGTTCAAAGGACAGCTACGTGAGGCACAGCGCCAGGAGTGTACGCCCTCGCACGGACGTGATATCGAACGCGCCGCACTCCGCGATCCTCAGCGTATCCGCCCTTCTCGATCGCATCAGCAGAAAGACCTGACCGAACCGCTCCGTCCCCGTCAGATTCGAACCGATCGATGGCGTCCCGGCGATCAGGCGCCGCGCGATCCCACGATTACGTACGTGAAGTGCCCCTTCGCTACCACGTCGCCGCGTCCGCGTCGGCGCACCTCCGCCTCCGCGAATACGACTGCGCGACCGATACGCACGGTACGCGCCTCGCACTCAAGTTCGTCGCCCGAACGCGCGGGCGAGAGGAAGCTTACGTTCATGTCCACCGTTACGTGCGGCGCCTCGGCCATCACTTCGAGGCCGCGCACCGTGACGATGGCGTGCCCCGTGGCCTCGTCCATCAGCGTCGTTACGATACCGCCGTGCAGCATGCCCCCCGGATTCATGTGCCGGCCGTCCAGCTTGATCGACATCACGACCCGGCCCTCTTCCCATGAGTCGATCTCGCCCCCCATCAAGCCCATTAGCGTACTCCGTGGGAGTTCCTCCGGCACTTGCGTCATGCTTCCTCCTTACAACCGTCCGCGATGGTTGACGCCAGCGGCGTCCGCCCCAGGCGTTGCCGCGTATCCCGAGCGCTGGTCGGGGCCAAGGATACACCGTCTGTCCCGCACGCGAACCTGCGGACTCCGCTGTCACCTCGCCACCGCCAGCTCTGATGCGAACGCACACTATGCGCCGTTAGTGTCGGGCACAATCGCATCCCCCTTCCCTGGCCATATCGCGAACTAGACTGTTGGTGGCAGAGAACAGAGCCTGCGCTACTCGCGAGCGCGCGAGCGCTGGCGGGCGCGCACATGTGCCACCAGTTCCGTCTTTCGCAGGCGGACCGCGACCGGCGTCACCTCCAGGCATTCGTCCTGGCGGATGAACTCCAGTGCCTGCTCCAGAGAGAGGGTCGTCGCCGGCGTCAGCTTCTCCGTCGCCTCGGCCGTGGACGCGCGCATGTTGGTGAGCTTCTTCTCCTTTGTCGGATTGACGTCCATGTCATCGGCGCGAGGACTCTCGCCGACGATCATCCCTTCGTACACCTTGACGCCGGGGCCAAAGAACATCGATCCTCGCTCCTGGAGGTTGAGTAGGGCGTAGGCCGTGGTCACGCCGCGCCGGTCGGCGACCATGCTCCCGGTTGGCCGGGAGCGCACCTCCCCGTGCCACGGTTCGTAGCTATCGAACACATGGTGGAGCAAGCCTTCACCGCGCGTCTCTGTCACGAACTGTGTATGCAGGCCGATGAGACCGCGCGAAGGAATCTTGTAGTCCAGCCGTGCGCGACCGTCGCGCTGGTGAACCGTCTTCTGGTGGCGCGCCTTCCGCGCCGCCATCATCTGCATGACCGCGCCGAAGTGCTCTTCTGGCACATCTAACGTCAGCGCCTCGACCGGCTCGTGTAGCCGGCCATCGATCTCGCGCGTTACCACTTCGGGTCTACCGACGGTCAGCTCGAACCCCTCGCGGCGGAGTGTCTCCACGAGTACCGCGAGCTGTAGTTCGCCTCGCCCCTGCACGAGCCACGCGTCGGGCCGGTCCAGCGACAGGACGCGAATTGACACGTTCCCGACCACCTCCGCGTCCAGCCGGTTCTTCAGCAGCCGCGCGGTAAGTTGATCGCCATCTAGCCCGGATAGCGGCGAGGTGTTAATCCCGATCGTCACGGAGATGCTGGGTTCGTCGACCCTGATCACGGGCAGCGGCCGAGGATCGTCGGCATCGGCGAGCGTCTCGCCGATGGTGATGTCGCTGAGGCCGGCAACGGCGACAATCTCTCCCGGGCCGGCTTCGGCCGCCTCGACTCGTTCGAGCGCCTCCGTCACGTACAGCTCTACCACCTTCGCCGGCGCTATCGTCCCATCACGGCGGCACCAGGAAATCACCTCTCCGGACCGGATCTCTCCTTGAACGACTCGGCACAGCGCCAGCCGCCCAACGTATGGTGATGCGTCAAGGTTCGTCACCAGCGCCTGCAAGCCATGTCCGGGATCATACTTAGGCGCCGGGATTCGCGAGAGCAGAACGTCGAACAGCGGTCCGAGATCCTCGCCCGGGACGTCCTTATCGAGGGATGCCTGCCCAGCACGGGCGTTGCAGTACACGATCGGGAAATCGAACTGCATCTCGTTGGCCTCGAGTTCGAGGAAGAGCTCGTAGACCTCGTCCACAACCTCGTCGATCCGGCTGTCCGGCCGGTCGATCTTGTTGACGACCAGGATAACGGGCAGATTTGCCTCCAGAGCCTTACGGAGGACGAATCGCGTCTGCGGCAGCGGCCCTTCGGAGGCATCGACAAGCAAGAGCGCGCCGTCTACCATCGTCAAGCCGCGCTCCACCTCACCGCCGAAGTCGGCGTGGCCCGGTGTATCAACTATGTTGATCTTCACACTGCCGTACCGCACGGAGGCGTTCTTCGCCAGGATCGTGATCCCCTTCTCGCGCTCGAGGTCCGTCGAGTCGAGGACGCGGTCGGGCAGTTCGACTCGGGCGTCGAGTTGTCCGGCCTGACGCAGCATCGCGTCAACCAACGTCGTCTTTCCGTGATCGACGTGGGCGATGATCGCCACGTTGCGCAGGTCACTGCGCGACGCGATGGCGCGCTCCGAGGCCGGCTCCGTGCCAGACCGGATGGTATTGAACAGCTCCATGCACCTCTCCACGAGAACTCGTCCTTGGAATTTCCCCTGCATTCACCGTAACACCGACTGACTCCTGGAAATAGGCCAGCGCCCTTGGAGAGCCTGCCCACCGCCCGCTTCCGTAGGGCAAAACCCCACAATATTCCCCTGCGTTGCCCGACAGACACTCGGACAAGTTGTGCAGATAATCACAAACAAGAGCCATTTGGGACGAAAGGAGTCCTGATGCTCCAGTTGACCCGCAAAGCAGATTACGGTCTCCGCCTGATGCTGGAGGTAGGTGGCAGCCCCAACGGCACCACGACCACCGCAGAGGCGGCCCAATACCAGCAGATCCCCTACGAGTTCCTGCGCAAGGTGGCGCAGACGCTTGTGAGCCACGGGCTGCTCGTGAGCGAACGCGGAGTTCGGGGTGGCTTCACCCTGGCGCGGCCGGCCGAGACTATCAGCGTCTTGGACATCGTCTGCGCCTTTGAGTCTCCTGCCCTGAACCTCTGCTGCGTCGACCCGCCACGCTGCGACCGCCGTGACACCTGCGCCGTCTACCCTGTCTGGGCTGAGGCCCAGCGCCAGGTGGAGCAAGCCCTGTCCAGCGCAAGCCTCTCCAGCCTGATCGATCGCCAGGCGATGCTGGACCGGCGGGGCGCGGGGCGCCGGGCCACGGGACGGGCCGCCCTTGCAGAGGCGGGGGAGAACGCATGACAACGAAGCCGCTGGAACCTGAGGACCCGATGGCTCTGGTGGGCGTCGGCCTGGAGCGGGGCCCCGATGACGAGGCCCTGACTGAGATGGCCTGGTGCTTCGTGGAGGAGTACGCCCGCATGGGCTGGAGCGGGGAACGAATCCTGCGCCTCTTCCGCAATCCCTTCTATCGCGGGCCACACCAGATCCTGCGCATGAAAGGGGAAGATTTCGTGCGCGGCCTCGTTGAGAGCATTGAACAGACGAGAACCCAAGTCCGATCACAGGACGGGAGATAGACGATGAAGAGATTGACCCGTCGTAAGTTCTTGGTGCTGGGTGGCGCCGCCGTAGCCACGGGCGTCATCGTGGGCAGTTCGTCGTCTCTGGCCCTGCGCCGCCTCCAGGTGGTAGCCATCGCTAATCCCCTAGAGGACTACCCCAACCGCGATTGGGAGAAGGTCTATCGCGACCAGTACGGCTACGACGATAGCTTCACCTGGGTCTGCTCGCCCAACGATACCCACGCCTGCCGGCTGCGCGCCTTCACACGCAACGGCATCGTAACCCGCATCGAGCAGAACTACGACTCGGGCCGGTTGACGGACCTGGCCGGCAACCAAGCGACGGAACACTGGAACCCGCGAGGGTGTTCCAAAGGGCTGTCGATGCACCGGCGGGTCTACGGACCGTACCGCCTCCAGCACCCGATGGTGCGCAAGGGCTGGAAACAGTGGGCGGACGACGGCTTTCCCGAGCTGACGCCAGACAACCGCGACAAATTCAAGTTCACGTCCAGGGGCCAAGACACATTCGTGAGGCTGTCCTGGGACGAGACGTATGACTACGTGACCCGCGGCATGATCGCTATAGCGGAGGCGTACAGTGGCGAGGCGGGGGCGAAGCGGCTTGAGGCTGAGGGGTACCAGCCGGAGATGATTGAAGCGATGAAAGGAGCGGGCACCCGCACCTTCAAGCTGAGGGGCGGTATGGGCCTCCTCGGCGTCATCGGCAAGTACGGAATGTACCGCTTCTCTAACATGCTCGCTCTACTGGACAGTCACGTCCGCGGCATAGACCCGGACGAGGCGCTGGGCGGCCGCAACTGGTCTAACTACACCTGGCACGGCGATCAGGCCCCTGGCCAGCCGTTTGTACACGGGCTGCAGACCTCCGACTGTGACTTCAACGACATGATCAATACCAAGCTCCACATCCACGCGGGCGTGAACATGATCGAGAACAAAATGCCCGATACCCACTTCTTCTACAACACGATGGAGCGGGGAGCCAAGATTGTAGTGATCGCCCCCGAGTATAGCCCTCCAGCTACGAAGGCGGACTACTGGATCTCTGTGCGGCCCGGCGTCTCTGACACGGCTATCTTCCTGGGCATTACAAAGATCATCATGGACAACGGCTGGCATGACGAGGCCTTCGTCAAGTCGTTCACGGACTTCCCCCTACTGGTGCGCACCGATAACCTGAAGCGGTTGCGCGCTGCTGAAGTGTTCGCGGGCTACAAGCCCGGCCTGTCCAGCGACGGCCCCAGCTTCGCCCTTCACGGCCTCAAACAGGAGCAGTACGAGCAGCTTGGTGATTTCGTCGTTTTCGACCAGAAGAGCGACAGCCTGAAAGCGATCACCCGCGACGAAATCGGCGAGCGGATGACCCAGGCGGGGCTTGACCCGGCGCTGGACTACAAGAATAAGGTAAAGCTGGCGGACGGCAGCGAGGTGGAGGTGATGACCCTCTGGAACATGTACGAGGTGCACCTCAGGGATTACGACCTGGACACGGTGAGCGAGATATCGGGTGCCCCCAAGGATCTTATCCAGCGGTTGGCCAAGGACATCGCCACGATCAAGCCGGTAGCGATCCACGTAGGTGAAGGGATCCAGCACTGGTTCCACGCCACCTTGCACAACCGTGCCACGTATCTGCCCCTGATGCTCACCGGCAACATCGGTCAGAAGGGTGCTGGGTGCCACCAGTGGGCCGGCAACTACAAGGCGGCGTTGTTCCAGAGCGCCCCCTGGTCGGGCCCCGGCTTCAAGGGGTGGGTCGCCGAAGACCCCCTGCGCCCGAACCTCGATCCCACCGCATCGGGCAAGGACATCGTGGTCAAGGGGCACGGCAAGGACGAGGAGCCGGCTTACTGGGACCACGGCGACCAGGCGCTCATCGTCGAGACGCCGAAACATGGCCGCAAGAACTTCACCGGCAATACCCACATGCCCACACCCACCAAGGTGATGTGGTTCAACAACGTGAACATCATCAACAACGCCAAGTGGGCCTACGGGATCATCAAGAACGTTAATCCCAAGGTCGATATGATCATCAACCAGGACATCGAGATGACGGCCACCGGTGAGTACTCGGACTTCACCCTACCGGCCAACTCCTGGATGGAGTTCCAGGCGCTGGAGGTGACGGCGTCCTGCTCCAACCCCTTCCTCCAGATCTGGGGCAAGACCGGCATCAAGCCGGTTTACGACAGCAAGGACGACGTGACGATAATCGCCGAAATGGCGAAGAAGCTGGGTGAGCAGCTGGACGACACGCGCCTGGCCGACTACTGGAAGTTCGCCCTGGAGGGCAAGCCGGAGATCTACATGCAGCGGCTGCTGGACAGTTCCACCACTACTATGGGCTACAAGGTGGACGACATCATGGCCGGCAAATACGGCGAGCCCGGCGCCGCTCTGATGATGTTCCGCACCTACCCTCGCGTTCCCTTCTACGAGCAGATGCACGATAATGTTCCGTTCTTCACAGACACCGGGCGCCTCAACGCCTACTGCGACATACCGGAGGCGCTTGAACACGGCGAGAACTTCATCGTGCACCGCGAAGGGCCGGAGGCTACACCCTACCTCCCCAACGTCATCGTCACCTCTAACCCCTATATCCGACCCGACAACCAGGGCATCACCCCCGAAATGCTTCAACAGGAAGTCCTGGAGGCCGACATCCGAACCGTTGCCAACAACAAGATGGCGTGGGCTGATGTCAAGAACACCAAGAACCCGCTTTGGGAGCAGGGCTTCCATTTCTACTGTCTAACCCCCAAGACCCGTCACCGCGTCCACTCCCAGTGGGGCTCTGTCGACTGGCACGCCATCTGGGACTCGAACTTCGGCGACCCCTACCGCCAGGACAAGCGGATGCCCGGCGTAGGCGAACACCAACTCCACATCAACCCCGAAGCGGCCAAGGACCTGGACATCGAGGATGGCGACTACGTCTACGTAGACGCCAACCCGGCAGACCGCCCCTACCTTGGATGGAGTGAGGACGACCCGTTCTACAAGGTGGCGCGCCTGATGCTGCGGGCCAGGTTCAACCCCGCCTACCCCTATAACGTGATCATGATGAAGCACTCCCCGTCCATGGCCACCGAGCGGTCGGTGAAGGCCCACGAGAGCCGGCCCGATGGCCGCGCCGTCTCCGAGGACACCGGCTACCAGGCCAACCTCCGCTACGGCTCCCACCAGAGCCTCACCCGCGACTGGTCGATGCCGATGCACCAGACCGACACCCTCTTCCACAAGAAGAAGGTGTCCGTGGCCTTCATGTTCGGCGGCGAGGCCGATAACCACGCTGTCAATACCGTGCCCAAGGAGACGCTGGTCAGGATCACCAAGGCCGAGCCCGGGGGCCGGGACGGCGAGGGTGTCTGGGAGCCGGCGACCACCGGCCTCACCCCGGCCAAGGAGAACGACGTGATGAACAAGTACCTGGCGGGAGACCTGACCCAGGTGAAGGAAGGCTAGCCGCCATGGCCACTGTCCACAACTGGCAACTCGGTCGGGAGATGGAGTACCGGTTTGAGGAAGCCCATCCCCAGTGGCAGTTCGCTGCGGTGTTCAACATCAACCGCTGCATCGCCTGCCAGACCTGCACTATGGCCTGCAAGTCCACCTGGACGTTCTCACGCGGCCAGGAGTTCATGTGGTGGAACAACGTGGAGACCAAGCCCTACGGCGGCTACCCCCACCACTGGGACGTCAAGCTCCTCCAACTCCTGGAAGAGGCTAACCCCGGCGGGCAGGTGTGGAACGGAGCCCAGCAAAGCGACCGGCAGCCCTACGGCGTCTACCAGGGTCAGACCATCTTCGAGGCGGCCGCCGCGGACGGCAACGAGAACGCTCTCGGCTACCTGCCGACCGATCGGGAGTGGACCTCCCCTAACCTCTACGAGGACACCGCCAAGGGCCCTCAAGGAGCCCCCAACGAGCTGCATACCGAGAGCACGCAACTGCCGGAGCACAACACCTGGTTCTTCTACCTGCAGCGAATCTGCAACCACTGCACCTACCCGGGCTGCCTCGCGGCCTGCCCCCGCAACGCCATCTACAAGCGCCCGGAGGATGGCATCGTCCTCATCGACCAGGAGCGCTGCCGCGGCTACCGCAAGTGCGTGGAGCAGTGCCCCTACAAGAAGGCAATGTACCGGCCCAACATGCGGGTCGCCGAGAAGTGCGTCGGCTGCTACCCGAGGGTTGAGGGCAGCGACCCCCTGACCGAGGGCGTGCCCATGGAGACGCGCTGCGTCGCCACCTGCGTCGGCAAGATCCGCCTGCAGGGGCTCGTGCGCATAGAGGACAACGACTGGGCCGAGGACCCAAGCAACCCACTCTACTTCCTTGTTCGCAAGGAGAGGGTGGCCCTGCCTCTCTATCCCCAGTTCGGTACGGAGCCCAACATCTACTACATCCCGCCGCGCTGGGTGCCCCGCCCCTACCTGCGCCAGATGTTCGGCCCCGGCGTGGACGAGGCGATAGACCGCTACACCAACCCCTCTCGGGAGCTGCTGGCCGTCCTCCAGCTCTTCCGGGCCAGCCAGAAGATCATCTTCCGCTATGAGATCGAAGAGGGCGAGAAGGTACTCGACGGGGAGGTCAACGGTCGCCCCTTCGAGCTATTTAACGATACGATCATCGGGTTCGACAAGCAGGGGAACGAGGCTGTGCGGCTGTCCATGCAGGAGCCCTTCCACGTGCGTCCAGAGCAGTACCAGAACTCGATCTGAGGTGGGCAGATGGTAACGCAGACAAGGGACACTCGAAAGGAAAGAGCGGCAGAGCGGGCCCTCTCCCGCAGCGCCCTCTACCAGTTGATGTCCCAGGCCCTGGTCTATCCCAGCGAGGAGGCGGTAGCGGCTCTCCAGGAGGTAGACCTGCCCCAGGCCCAGCGGGCGGCGGCGCGGCTGCCGGCGCGAGTGGCTCCGCTGCTGGCGGCGTTCGGCGAGCAGCTGCAGACCGCGGACGCGACCCAGCTTCAGACCGAGCACCGGCGGATCTTTACCCACATCCTGTCCGCCGACTGCCCGCCCTGCGAGACGGTCTACACCGCCCGCCACATCTTCCAGGAGACCCAGGAGCTTAGCGACATCGGCGGCTTTTTCCGTGCCTTCGGTCTGGAGATAGCGGACAAGGAGCGGCTGGATCACATAAGCGTGGAGCTGGAGTTCATGCACTTCCTGACGTACAAGGAGGCGTATGCGCTGACACACCACGGCCCCGCTAAGGCCCGCCTCTGCCGGGACGTCCAGCGAAAGTTCGTGCAGGACCACCTGGGTCGGTGGGCGACTCGGTTCGCGCAGCGGCTGGGCCAGAAGGCCAACGGGGGCTACTACGGTTGCCTGGCATCGCTCGTGGAGGCGTTCCTCACGGCTGAGGTGGAGTTCCTCAGGGCGCATCCGGAAGCCGTCTCCGTCAATGCCGACTGGCGGAAGCAGAGCCCTCAGGATTTCAGCTGTCCGGTAGCCGAGGGGTCCCAGTAGGCAGGTCAGGAGACGACAATGCGCAGCGGTGCTAGATGGACGGTCACCGGGATAACGTTGCTGGCGCTCATCGCGGCCGCCGCGCTAACCCTAACTGACACGCGGCTCGCGTCCTCCCAGGCGGTTACGCTCGTGGCCAAACGAAGCGAGCTGGACATCCCCCTGGACGACCCCTTCGACGGGGCCTGGAGACGGGCGAACCCCGTGGAGGCGCCTCTGAGCGCCCAAACCCTTACTTTGCCGAAGGGAGGCGGCGACCGCACCGTCACCGCCCGCGCCCTTCACGACGGCGAGCGCCTGTATGTGCTTCTGGAATGGGATGACGAGAGCGAAGACCTGTTGGTGAGCCGCCAGACGGAGTTCAGCGACGCGGCCGCCGTGCAGTTCCCCGTCACTCCGGGCGAGACCGTCCCTGCCTTCTGCATGGGCGATCCGGCTTCGCCGGTGAACGTCTGGCAGTGGAAGGCGGCCTGGCAGGCCGACATCGACCAGGGCTTTGTGGACGTGCAGGACGCCTACCCCGACATGCAGGTCGACCTCTACCCTTTTGAGGACGAGGAGGTGTTCTATCCGGCCCGTGCCGTCGGCAACGTGTTCGCCCGGGAGAACCGGATCACCCCGGTGGACAACCTTCTTGCGGGAAGCTTCGGCACCCTCACCCAGGCGCCGGATCAGCTGGTTCAGGGCTCCGGCGAGTGGCGCGACGGCAAATGGCGGGTCCTCTTCGCCCGTGACCTGACCACCGACGGCGACTACTCCCAGTTCGCTGAGGAGGAGAGTACCAACGTCGCCTTCGCCGTCTGGGACGGCGCAAGCGGTGAGCGCGATGGCATCAAGTCCGTATCCCAGTTCCTGACGCTGGAGGTGTCACCGGAGGTGGCGGAGGCGGGCGGCAGAGTCACCATCTGGCTCATCGTACTCGTGGTGTTGGGAGGGACCGTGCTGGCCCTGGTGCTGGCCCTGTTCGGCAGGCAGCGCGGGGAGGGATAGGCCATGCTGGAGGGAGCCGCGCCGCGCCGCGTGGCCGCAAAGCGAATATTGTTGCCGGCCCTAACGGCCGCTGGCTTGCAGCAGCTGACAGCCGTGCTGCTGGCAGCAGTCCTGGCGGAGACGTTGCTGCTGCGTGGGGTGACCCGGATCGGAGTGCACGTCCCCAAGGGAGAAGGCGTGTCCGATGCCTTCCAGGCGGCTTCGTTCCTCGGGTCTCTCGCCTTCAACTTTGCTTCCCTTCTGGTGATAGTGCTGGTGGTGGTGATCCTTGGCTCCATGGTGCGGCGCATGGAGGAAGGGTTGAGCCGGCTTGCCCTCGTCGGCCTCTCAGGTGCGATGCTGATAGGTCTCGGCCTGAGCCTGACGACGGACGCGCCCGCCGCCGACGCCTTGTTCGGGGTGGCGGTCGCCCTGCTCGTTGGGTTCATCACTATCGTAACCGTTAGTGAGAGGCGTATCGGGCCCGCAGCCACGCTGGCCTTGATTCTGATCGCGGCCGCCTACCTCAGCTATCAGTACTACGTGCTCAGCTACCTGTTCTACCGGATCCTGGACTATGCGGCGGTGCCGCCAATGAGCACCACCGTCCTGAGACTCGGGGAAGCGCTGGCGGTGGTGGCCGCTGCTGCCGCCTTTTGGGCCTGGGGCCTTCCCCGCTGGCGCTGGGTGGGAAAAGCGGGCCTGGCAGCGGTGGCAACCGTGCTGCTCGCGCTCATAATCGCCGGCCTGTCCCCCGCTTCTACGATGGCCATCCTGGCGCTGTGGACAACCGGCCTCAGCCTCGTTTTGCCGTTCCCAATCTATCTGATCGCCCTGACGCTCTACCTCCTCACGCTAGTCGCCTGCTGGCGCAGCGGCGACGCCTTCTGGACTGCGGCGGGACTGCTTCTCGTACTGCTGGCCGGGTACATGGCGGAATCCACGTACCACCACCTGCTGGTGCTGCTGGGGGTGGCCTTCCTGGGCGGCATCGTCCAGCAGAGCAGAGCCACGTCAGGCCGCCCAACCGGGCGGCGGCTCCGAGAAACGTGCTGAGGGCCGAGAGGATGTCCGAGTACCAGCGGCCACGGCTTCTACCGAGACTCGCAAGACCGGGCCGCCTGTTCCCATCCCACTTCGAACACCCGGTGCAACCCGGCTAGCACCTTCAGCTCCACCTCCCGCCCTTCCCGGAACGCGATATCGCCATCGCTCTTCTTGCAGTTGCGCGCGGGCGGGCACTATCATGCGACTGAAGGGGCAGCCAGCGAGCACATCCTTGATATACCCCTAAGATTCCCTAGGAGCGGTTAGAGCTATGTCGAAACACCGTCTGGGCATTTTAGTAGGAGGCGGGCCGGCCCCGGGCATCAACAGCGCCCTGAGCGCCGCCACCATCGAAGCCGTTAACGCGGGCCTCGAAGTTGTCGGTATCTACGACGGATTTGAGCATCTCATCACGGGACGGACCGACATGATTCGCCCGCTGGCAATCTCTGACGTCTCGCGCATCCATTACCAGGGTGGGTCGATCATCAGAACATCGCGGGCTAACCCCACGCGTGACGGCCAGGACCTCGAGCGCACGGTTGAGACTCTCAAGAAGCTGGACGTGCGAAATCTCATAACCATCGGTGGTGACGATACCGCCTATGCGTCTGCGCGAGTGTGCGAACAGAGCCACGGAACCATCCGGTTCGCGCATATTCCAAAGACCATCGACAATGATCTGCCTCTACCCGCGGGCGCGCCGACGTTTGGTTTTGAGACCGCCCGACACCTCGGCACTCAATGGGTACTCAACTTGATGGAGGAGTCGCGTACTACAAATCGCTGGTGTCTCGTCACCGTAATGGGCCGTAAGGCCGGGCACCTGGCCTTGGGGATCGGCATGGCGGCTGGCGCCACAACGACTATCATTCCGGAGGAGTTTCCGGCCAGTCCGATTACCCTCGACCACCTCTGCTGCGTGGTGGAAGGCGCAATTCTGAAGCGGCGGACCCTGGGCCGTCGGGACGGTTTAGCGGTCATCGCCGAGGGTGTCGCCGCGAAGATCGATCCCAATGAGCTGGCGCATCTACCTGGTGTGCAGGTGGGATACGACTCTTACGGAAACATCCGTCTGGAAGATATCCCCTTGGTATCTGTCATCGATCGCGAGATCAAACGTCGCTTTAAGGAGCGCGGAGAATCGCTATCATTGGTGGCCGTGACGCTGGGCTATGAGCTCCGATGTGCGGCGCCCATCCCCTTCGATATCGACTACACGCGAACCCTCGGGTATGGCGCGGTCCGCTTCTTGTTAGAAGACAATATCGACGAGCGAACTCGCTGCGGAGGGCTCATCTGCATTGACAATAGCCGCCTACATGTCCTGGCCTTTGACGATATTCGAGATCCGGCCACGGGTCGTATCCGTACACGTACGGTTGACATCACATCAGAGCTCTACAGGGTGGCGCGCGAGTATATGATTCGGTTACGTCGCCGTGATTTCCAAGACCACGGTGTACTGCTCAAACTCGCTGAGGCGGCCAAGATGGAAGTGGAGGAGTTCGTGAAGCGGTTTGGGCCTGTCGTTGAGTCTGATCCGGCAGAGGGCGCTTAGCGGTTCCTT
>CBDURB010000006.1:0-16486 GCA_965369585.1 uncultured bacterium | reverse complement strand
GTTCAGGAACCACGAGCCGCTTCCGAATTGCGCCCAGCGTCTCGTCCGCTTGCCCGGCCCACTCTTCGAGGAACGGCTCCCCGGGGGCAGGCTTGTCAAAGACGAGGCGCCATGCCAGGTCAATCGCCGCTCGTAACTCACGGCTGGGCATGACCTCCAGGGATACCTCCGACATACCGGCTAGGCACTCGGCTGCCGTCCCGGGCCGCGTATCTTTGCCGTCCCGTATCCGGTCAATGATCTCGCGGACGTGCGCTCGGTAAAGCTCCTGGATCATCGTTGCCATCACCCCTGTCGAGCGCAGCATTTCCCAGATCCGATCCTTGTCCTCACCGACCAGCGCCGGAACTTCTTCGGAGCGCTTGCGGATTTCAGCGCCCGCGATCTGGATGCCATGCAAAGCCCCAAGGATGCTAGTCATACCCATCAGAATTTCTCCTTCTTGCCCGTCCACACGCGGGCCCCGTCAAAGGCCCTACGCATACACGCGGCACAGGTTGGCCTACGCTTGCCAAGGGTTGCCCGTATGTTCCTCATACACACGGTCTCTAGCTGTTGCTTTACCAGTCCCCGGCGCACCCGCTCAGTCAGCATCGTCGGGCGCCGGTGTAGCAGGTGCCGCGCCTTACCTTTCTCTGTCACTGCTATAAAGCCGGTCAGCCAGGGCTCTTGCTTGTACTCCGGGCTCACGGCTTGGCCCTCTCGAACGCAAGACTCGTTGCGTACCAGATGGTCGCCGTCTTGCCCCTCACGATCTTCGGCTTGTCCTCCTCACACTTGGCGTAGCCGTTCTCCTCCAGCCAGCTAAGCGCATCGTCTATAGCTGATTTGCTCGTGTGGCCACTGAACAGCCTCAAGATCGCCGCAAGGTGTAGCCCGTCTCCACCGGCGCTAAGCAGCCCTTTGGAGATTGCCTTGGTCACGCCGTCCTCGGCAACAACTTTCTTCCAAGGACGAGGCGCCGGTGAGGGAGGTTCATTGGTCAACTTCTCTACCTCAAGCCGGAGAGCGGCGGCCTCGTCGCGTGCCTGGTCTCGCTCCCACTCTGTGACCGAGATCGCGCCCTCCAATGCTTGCGCGTCCGCGCCGTGTAGCAGCCCTCGGTTTTTGGCATGGGAACGAGCAGACCGGCGCGGGCGGCTTGTGTGGTCAGTGCCATGCAACGGGGGCCCGTCCTTCACCACATCAGCGATAAGACTTACCCAGATCCCGTGCGCGTTGGCGTGTTTGATCTCCCGCTCCATGCCGGAAGATATCTTCTCGGAACAGATCGCAAGCTCGTCGCAGACCTCAAGGAGCCCGAGACACATTTGCATCGCTAGCTCCCGCTGTGTCACCTCGTTGAGGAAGTGGGGCAAGTAGATATGCGGGGCCACCGGGATCACGCCTCGACCGGCAAGGTCTTCGCAGAACCCCTTAACGAAGATCTGATTCGCAACCGGATCGTCCGCGAAGGGGTGACAGACATAGACCCGCCTCACAATTCCACCCCCATATCCTCAAGGTCGGTATAAGCCGTTGCCAGGCCACGAAGCGCCATCGCCTCCGCTATCTCTCTTATGAACTCGCCTTCTTCATCCCCAGCGGCCTCCTTCACCGCGTCAATCATTGCTAGTATAGCTTCGCCCGCAAGTTCCGCACCGCCCACGCCTTGCTCGTCAACGCATTGCACGGCCCTCGCTGCCAGATACGCCGCCTCTCCCACCATCGAAGCAGACTGGTACGGCTCCGGGTTGGTCTCAGGGATCGCGTCACTCGCCCTGACAGCTACGCGCGCGGCTATCCTTGCGGCTGCCGCGAGGTCCCTCCCCCCTGCCGCCGACGCGCACTTGTCGGCGGCAAGGGATAGCGATTGCTGTCTCTCTTGTTCAGGGTGAATCCAAGCGACGGCGCGCAACGCTATCGGCAGTAAAAGCCGGGCCGTGCCCAGCGCTACCGGAGTGAAGCCGCTCACGACTTGCCACCCCTCTCCCGGGGCTGGGCAGAGATCATCGCGATAAGATCCGCGCCGCTCGGGACGGGGCTCATACCCCACTCGACACCGTTGCTAGCTACCATGCTGCTAGCTACCATGCCCTGCTCGCTGACCGGGCCGTCCCTCTCCCCGCCCATCACACCGGCGCGCGGCTGGCTATGCCGCTGTGCATTCTCCAAGATGATGCCTATCGTTTGCAACTGGACACGAACCCACGCTCTCAGTTCCCCAGCCGTCGCATCTTCTTTGCGATCCGGACCAATCTGCAAGGCGTCGAAAGTGCCAATGGCCTCCCGGCGCCATGCGTCCAAACTGGTCGCCACGTCCCGGATCTCTTCGGTGAGCAAGCCCGCCTCCCAATGCTCAAGGCGGTAGCTTGCGATTTGCACGTCGCTCCGCAACTGCCACCCTTTGATCTGCTTTCTCAGAGCGTCGACAGTATCGGAGAACCGTTGGCTCCGGCGCTGCTCGCGCTCGAACCGGGCGTTGTCGTATGCGATCTGCTCTTTCTCGACCTTCTCTGTCCGTTGTTTGTGGGCTACGGCCTCCTTCTGGAGCCTCTGAACCAGCGACGGCGCTTGCAGGATCTCGTTGCGGGTGGCCCACTCGCTAAGCGGAGTCTCGCTGCTCAGGACCCAATAGCCCGCGTGGACGGTATTGGAGATCCAGCCCATCCTCCCGAGCGCGTGAGCAACCGCCGGGATATCGTACCTGACGGGAGGGTGACACGCCTCTTCGAGTTCGCTTTGCGTAGCCGGACCGATGCTGACTAGGACGTGGAGAATATGCTCGGCGGCTGCCCGCTGGGCCTCGTTACCTTCCAAGCCGTCAAGGTCTGTCCGGGAGTCCCGTACCTTCTGGGCCCTGGCCTTCCTCCCGAGCTTCTTCTTGGCCTTCTTCGCGCCCTTGTGCCCCTTAACCAGCCTGTAGCCGTCGGCGTCTCTGACAAGCCTGCCCAGCTTGACGCCATTCATGCACGCCCGGCGCGCAACGGATCGCGAGAGTTCGGTGCCGTTGGCCAGTTGCTCGGTAGTCACCGGGGTGCTGTCGTCCGGGCAGTTCACGAAGATGTAGTCGACGACGATCTCCAGGTCTCGCAGAGCGGCGTCGCTCTTCTCGCGGGCAGCCCTCTCCCACTGGGGCATCTTCGCCAAGGCCAGTTGATAGCGTCCGCGCGTCTTAACAATCCACTGCACTTCCAAAGCGGAGTCGATAATTTTCTCAGCGATCTCTCGGCTCTCATACAGACCGGCACGCATCAACTCGTCGAGGCTCTGTGGACCTTCGCGCTCGATGTAGTCGCAAAGGTGATCCTCGTCTTCGAGTTCGCCCTTGCTCACCTTCTTGGGCGCCGCCTTCTTGGCCTTCGCAGCGGGCTTCTTCTTGGGCTTGGGCGCCACGATCTTTTTAGGGTCAATCTCGGCGTCTCTCTGCATCCTCCGCACCGTCGCGCGGTGCGCCTTCTCTGTCTTGCTCAGTGGCTTCGTCATAGTTCTTTCCCTTCCGTGGTGGTGGGGCTGCGCCCCGGATCGCTATTAGAGCTTCTTGACCGTTACATGGAACACGGGCCCGGCGCCGTCGACTTGGATCCCGATGCCCTCCGTGTGAGTTTTGATCGTGCCGCCCTCCGATCTAAAAGACCTGTGATCGAACTCGTGGCCCATGCGCCTAAAGAAGCCTCCCCTGACAGCAAAGTCGAGGGCTTCAAGAAGCAACTGCTCAAGCCTCTCCTCGGTGAACTGGTCTGCCATTGCTCACTCCCTTCCGTGGTGGGTTGTCTGACTGACTCCAGCAATGCCCCGGCGCCGGAGGCCGGGGCACCTGTGTAGCCGGTCAGTCCGTGATCCCGCTGGCAACTCTCCAGGAGCCAGCCAGATCATGGTCCTGCAACGCCGCGAACTCTTCAAAGGTCCACTCGAAGGGCCGCTGACTCTTCGGGGGCTTGCCGGTCCAGTCCTGCTCGCGGACAAAGCTGACGGTCTTCCTGCCCGTGTCAACGACGACGTAGGGGTGCGGCGTGTCATAGGGCTCCGGGGTGATCGCGAACCCGGTCTCTACGTCACGATCCCCCAGAGTCAGGGTCTCGAAGATGATTCGGGCCAGGTAGCCCTCGTCCATCCAGCGCCACTTTTTGGCCATCGCGTTGCGGACAAGCTTGGGCATTTCGTCCCCGCGCCAGTGTGTGTAGAACCAAATCCGCCGCGCCTCACTGTCCTTGACCCGCGAATACTCAATACAGATATTTCCTCTGTCTCCCATGATCTAACCTCCGTGGTGTTGAACTTCTGACCTACTCCAGCGGGGCCCCAAGCCCGGAGGCTTGGGGACCCTAGCAGCCGGTCAGCTTGGGACGTTCAGGCTCGCGAAGGTGGTAGGCTTGAACCAGGCGTCGCGCTCAACCTTGAGGCCAAAGCGGCACCGGATGCCCTCCAGCTCTGTCAGAGAAAAGTAGCCCCACTCGTCGCAGTCCGGGCCCAGCGGCCCTACAACGTAGCCAAAAAACCGGCGCTCTGCGGGGTCATATTCCATCCCGTACCACGTCGCGCGGCCTGACGGGTCGAAGAACTTCACGACGGCAACCTTGTCCGCCGTGGCCGTCTCTTCCGTGGACTACATGGCCGGGAGTTGCTTCGAGATTGCCTTGGTCAGTAGTTTGTGCTGCATGGTGTGTGCTCCGTGGTGTTGTGTTGACCTGCTCACTTACTAACTCTGTTATAACCAAGTTATAACAACCTGTCAAGAGCTTTTTGCGAGATTCGCAAAAAAAAATCCTGCCCACGGGAAGGGGCAGGACCGGCGCCGGTTAGCTTGGCTTGACGGTGGCGGGCAGACCTGCGGCAATCCGCCGCGTGACGGTGACGGCCCCTGCGATCTCAGCCGCCGTCAGAAAGTATCTTGCCTGTGCTTCTGTGCAGCCGCCGCGCTTCTCGTACCGCCCTGGCCAGCGGAAGTCGCGTTCTAGGATCCAGATAATATTCAGGTCTGTTACCGCAAGCTTCAATCCTGCCGCATCGCGTACCGCTTGCACGCCCCGGTAAATGTCCGCCGCTGTCATAGCGCCGCCTTCGCCCAATTCCAGGTTGAGCTTTGCGGCACTGTTCACAAGTTCTTCGTGGGCGTTCGTGGTCATGCTCTTGATCCTCTCCGTGGTGCGGATTGCGTGTGTGCCCGGCGCCGGGGCTAGATGGTGAAGGCGCCGCGCTCGCTCAGGCCGGACTGTCCAGCATAAAAGCGCCGGAGCCATGCCCAGAGTTGAACGCGGGAGCTTACGGGGAAGGTGTTGATCTTCTGCTCAGGATTCCAGCGCCGCCCGGGAACCGTCCGCATTGCGGCAACTGCGGCGGGGTCATAGGGGGCCCGCACGGCTAGGGAGCCGTCCGGCGCCGGGAGCACCGTGATCACTTTCAGGCGCTTGACGATCCGGTCAGCCAGGCCCTCGAATCCCAGGGCCCGGAGTTGTAGCGCCTTGCCCAGAACTTCCGGGCCGCTCTGGTCAAGCGCGATCTGGTAGACCAGCGCGTTTGCCTCCGTGCGGGCTTCCTCTGTGGCGTCAGGCGCGACACCGTACTTCTTGCGGCAGTCTGGACCCATCCCGGCTTCAACGCTCACAGCGTCGACCAGGGGGCGACCGCACGCGGCGCACTGTGTGGCTAGCATTCTTGTCGCGGGTGCATTTTCGTAGCTCATGGCGCCCTCCTATCTGCCGGGAAGAGATCGGCCAGGGCCGCACCCTGGAACACGCGGGCCGCGCCTTCAACGCTGTGGCGGTCGCAGGTAAACCCGTCGAGCACGTCGTGGATCCGGTCAATCGCGTCATGCTCAACGTCAGGGGTCTCAAAAGCAGTCTCTACCCGGAGCACGGCCAAAGCGTGCCGGTTGCTGGTCTGAGTTATCTGCCCGGCTGCTCGCAGCAGCACTGCCGCTGCCTTGGCTCTCCTGTCTGCGTATTTCTTGTCCATGGTGTTGATCTCCGTGGTGTGGGTTGCGTGCGTGGCCGGAGGGCCGGATTAGTTGGCGGTCTCTTTGTCCGCCAGCGGGGCGGTCTGTTCCATGTTGAAAACGCTGTAAGCTCTGACGCCGCTCACCTTGATCCGCTTGCTGCCCTTGCCGTCCTCTGTGGCGCGCGCCTTGGAACCCGTGACTACTTTGATGATCCGGGCCGGGGCCTTCTCTCCCTTGCGGACACAGAGGCCCAGCTTGAGAGCTTGGCGGAAGGTGATCCAGCGGGGGTCCGTGTAGCCGCAATCTTTGGCAGCCGCGCGGAGGGTCTGGACGTTGCCGCCGCTGTAAGAGTTGCCGGTCAGTGCGTTGTAGGGGGTTGCGTTCATGGTGTGGGCTCCGTGGTGGTGGTGGGTTGGGTTGCTGTTCCTCATTGACTAACAGTGTTATAACTTTGTTGTAACAACCTGTCAAGCCTTTTTTGCGAGGTTCGCAGATTTATTTGCGACCCCCTGCCCGGACGGCACGTCAACCCCTACCCGGAGCACGGTCAGGAAATTATCACTATGGCACCTAAGCCCTTGATTTTACTAGGTTCCGCCCTGCCAAAACGCGCGTCAACTCCGGCGCCTGGCCGGATGTTCCTCGTGGAACATTTCCCCGGAGGGAAGAACTTGCGCGGGCCGCTTAGCCTGGTTACTGTGTCCCTGTGAGGCCGTCGCAGCGTTTAACCATGAGAGCAGAGGAAGCGGCGTGTTGTGTGCGGGCCGTAGCAAAGTAGTCGCGCCAAAAAAGTTAAGCGGCTGCATGGGTCCCCCCACCTCACACGGACCCGACGAAGGTGGCGAACCGCGTGGCCTCGGCCATCCTGCGAGCTTCCTTAACGTAAGGTCCAGGGGCAGACGTTGACCCTTTGGGTAGCCTGCCCCGTCCCGGGGGCCCCCTGTTATCGGTGGGTCCCCAAGTTTGTTTGACTCCGGCTCGGGCAGCGGTTACAGCCAGGGGAGATTGAGAGCGGGAGCCAGGTTGCCCGGTCAATCCCCGCTCTTATCTGTTTGGCTCAAACGGCACCGGAGGCCGGGCGAGCCTTTGCGACCCACCACGAGGGAAAAGCCATGGCAGAAAATGAGACGGCCACACGCGAAGCGTGGAAGGCGACAGCGAAGTTCCGTAGCAGAGAGCCGGTCGTCGTCGATGCCGCTCAGTTCCTTATCGGGGATCTCCTACCCGCCGGAGTGTTCCACTTCAACAAAAATTTGGACCTCCACGGTTACCGCGTCAACACTCCGACGGGCATGGTCAAGATCGTGCTCGGGGATTGGGTTGTCACTGACGGCAAAGGTGGGCGACACGTCGTCGAGCAACGCTTCTTCGACACGCTCTGGGAGCCGTGCTCCGACCGACGGTGCGCGGTAACCGTGTTGTGACCGGCAAGTTTAGCGACCGCGAGCGCGCGTTCTTGGTTCTAATCAAGGCGCTCGCCTTCGCATTCCTCGTCGTTAACTATTGGGAGCCCTTGCCTGGAATCACTTGGTTCTTGATCTGGACTGCCTTCACGGGCGGAATCAAAATCACCCTGACATAGGAGACCGCTATGGCGACAGTGAGTAACAAGGATATCGCGAGGGTGCTCAGGGAGCGCGCGCCGCTGTGGACGACAGCCAAAGATATCGCCGCCGCGTTGAACGGCAAGGCCCACGACGTTGAGCGGCTTCTCGCGAAAGCCTCTGACTCAGAGAAGTCGAAGAAGGCTCACCACCTTGCGCCGGTGCTCTGGCGCCAACGCTCACCCCAGGTTCGCGAGTACGCTCTGCGATAGGAGTCACCATGCGAATGAACCGCACCCGAGTAAGCTCGTTCTTCCCCGGCAAGTGGGCGGCGAAAACTCTCGTTGCCCGTGAGCGGCGCCGCCGTGACAAGGCTGCCATTGCAGAGGGGCGCGAGATACCGTTCTGCGACGGCTGCGAAGGTTGGGCTCTGCTAATGGGCCCGTGCCCTGACAAGATCGTGGGGTGCGACGAGCTACACGTTCAAAAATGCCCTGAATGCCACGGCACCGGAAAGAAGGAGACCCCATGACCGCAGTCGCACACCCCCTCCAGTGGCCGGACGGCTGGCCCAGCGCAGAGGACAGCGCCCCAGCCCGCTACAAGACGAAGTTCTTCCCCGCGTTGAAGCACCTCCAGAAAGAGCTGCGACTGCTCGGGGCAACGCACGTCGTGATCTCCTCGAATGTCCCCTTGAAGCCAAACGGGGAACCCTACGCTACCGAGGGAGCGAGGAACTACGAGGACCCCGGTGTCGCTGCGTACTTCATGCTCGACGGCGAGCAGGCCGCCATCGCCTGCGACCGTTGGGATCGTGTCCGGGACAACATGCACGCGGTCGGCCTCGCCATCGCTGCGCTTCGGCAGCTTGAGCGTACCGGCGCATCCGAGATCGTCCGGCGCGCGTTTGTTGGCTTCAAGCAATTGCCACCGTCCAGCGCTGACCCGCGCCCGTGGTGGAAGGTTCTCGACATCGACCCACACGGCGCCACCGAGAAGAGCATCGCCACTGCTTACCGCGCCCTAGCAATGAAGGCCCACCCCGACACCGGGGGGACAGACGCCGCGATCCAAGAGTTGAACAACGCCAGAGACGCGGGCCGCACTGCTCTGGCCGAACACTGAGAAGGAGTGAGCCATGTATACGAATCGTCAGAAAGTCCTTCCCCTTGCCAGAGCCATCCATCGCAGAGAAATAGCGGACGAGAAGCGCCGCCTAGATATCCTAGCCAAGGAGCGCCGGGCCGCCGCGTACACTGCCAGAGATAAGGCCGCGACGGCCCGCCTAGTTGAAATGTTGCGAAGAGCGGCCTTGGCGCTAGGGATTGATCCAGAAGACTTCAACACCGTGACCAGCTTGCGCGTCCCCCGGGCTCACGTCCGAAGGGCATCACCATGAGCACAGCCGGAATCCATCCTTCCCCCTGCATCGAGTGCGGGCGCCACCCGCTGGTCAAGCAATTCAAAGGCGATTTCTGGGGGGTTCGCTGTTGGTGCGTTGGCCGCAAGACAGTCGGCGACCATCCAACTTTATCTTCTGCCCTCGTCGAATGGGAGTGCGACGTGAACGTGCCAACGGCTCAGGTCCGGTCAGTCGAATACTCTCAGTCGGCCACCCTGCCGCGTCAGGAGGCACCGTGAGCAGTCTATCCCTGAGTCCAGAAGTGGCAGCCAAGGCCCAAGAGCTTGAGAAGAGCAAGCGTAGACGTGAGCGCAAGCTGGCCACATTCAGCAAAAGAATGGAGAAGCTGTTACTGTGTATCGACCAACCGGAACAGCCGAATAGCTATCCAACCGGCACATGTTGGGCTCTCGAATCTCGTGGGTTTGTAAAGCTGTATGGTCCCCTTATGTACAGAGAAGGCGCTGATTCTGTACAGAAGATTACCAAGGTGGTGCTAACCGCTGCTGGTGTAGCAAAGGTCGCAGAGATAAGGGCCGCCACCGTGCAAGCCGCCGAGGCGTCACCGTGAACGGCAAGCCGACCGAAGCTCAAAACGCTGTCTGGGCGTGCGCTATAATCTTCTCGCTGTTCTGCATCACCTCCCACGCTCTAGGTGGCTTGGACACCATAGGTGCCCTGCTACTCTACGTCGCCATCATGGCGAGCGCGCTGTGGTATCACCTTCGGAGACAGGAGTAGCCCCCGCCATGCAAGCCCCGTTCCGAGACACGCTCAGCAAGCCCGAACCCCTCTACTGCCACCGGTGCGGCGACGGGCTCACCATCCACGATGCCGAGGGGTGCGATGATTGCGGCGTCGTTCTCTGCCGCGACTGCGCCCTGGAGCACGACAAGGACGGCTGCGACTAGCCATGGGCCTCAGAAATCTCGACAGCCCGCGCCTTGAGATCCACAGCGGACCGGACAATCTCGACCGCTACTTCTATACGCTGTGCTGGATGGCTGACTATCATATCGGGCATCCTGACGGCGAGCACCGGCGCGCAGAACGTGGGCAAGTATTCCACGGGACGATCCCTGAGAAGTATCAAAGCTGCCCCCGCAAACTTGTTCCCTTGCAAGGAGGCTAGCGACTAACCATGCCCACCGACCAAGAGACAATCGCGAATCTCGAAGAGCGCATCGAGATCGCTCTTGAAGACTCGGAGCACGCGGAGAACGAACTATTTGAACTCAGGTGCGAGGTCGCAGCGGAGAAGGCCAACAGGATCCCCCACGAATGGATCCTCGACGCCCTCAAAGATGCCCGCCGCGCCGCCGGTCACTCCGACACCTGCTCGACGGTGTACCGCCCCGCCCCGCCCTATGACTTCTGTGACTGCGGGTGCGGCAACGACGCGGAGAAATTAAATGGCTAGCGATGCCGAGAATGCCGCCCGTGAATACTTCGAGCTAATCCTCTGGCCCGAAGGTCCGCGCTGCCCACACTGTGGCAACCGTGACCAGGGCCGCGTCTACCAGATCGCTGAGAACCACGCTAAGAAAGCCAGGCCTGGTATGTATATGTGCGCTGAGTGCCGAAGGCAGTACACGGTGACTATCGGCACCGTCATGGAGCGGTCGCACATCCCCCTGCACAAGTGGCTGTTAGCCTGGTACGCTATGAGCAACAGCAAGGCTCGCGTCTACGCGCTAGGGCTCCAACGCCAGCTCGGGATCGGATCGTATCGCACTGCGTGGCGTATGTGCCGCCGCATCAGGTCAGCACCTAATGACTTCATCGGCGACACAACTCTTTTGGCTGCCACTGCTGGGAAAGTTGAGGCAGAGCCAGAAGAGTTGCAAGAGGCTGCCGATGGATACCGCTCAGCAGCGGTATCCGACTTCCTGGACAAGGTACAATACAGAATACCGTCAGACGAATATCCTGGTCTGCTCGAACTCCTAACCAGTATCCGGGAAGCTTCCGAGGAGCAAGACGATGCGCCGATGGCTACCAAAAGCGTAGCGGTAAAGCAGAATGCTGGCGATTGGGATGCCGATGCCTGGGCTGAACAGATCGCAGCAGACGAACTCGATGCCGACACCGCCAGACGCTAGGCACGAGAGAACTAGCTCCAACCCCGCCCTTGCGCCCCGTCCTGACCCGTGCCATAAAGCCACCGCCCGGATCGGCGCAGTGAATCTAGATGCAGCCTGGCTGTACCGCCGTCGGCATAGCGAGGCTGACTCAAGGGGCCAGGGACCCAAGAGTCAGCCTCCCGGGGCATCATTTACCACCCCCGGGTTCTGGATCGCAGCGGTCCACACCTCGGGGCTTTTTTGTGGCGACGGGATTTTCTGCTATGCTTGAAGAGCCAAGGGCTAACCCACTGGTATCGCTATGCAAGCCATCGACGCCAAGTTCTACGAGAAGCACCGCGAGGAGTTTGTACGCTCCTGCCCGGGCCAGTGGATCGCCATCCATGCTGGCAGGCTCGTCGGTATCTGGCCGACCGTAGCAGAAGCCTACGACGCCGCCGTCCGCCTGACTGGCAGCGAAGACGTTTTCGTCCATCAGGCCGTGCCCCGCCACCTCGAACCAATCTTCCGCGCCCCAGCTCTGACCGCTGGCGTCCTGAGATCCCCGACCGCGATCACGCGCTAGCCGCGTGCCCCGGTAGCTCAGCGGACAGAGCATGGACAGGCCAGGGCTGCGACCTTTCTTCACCTTCTACGGTGGTAAGTGGCGTGTGGCTCCGCACTATCCCGCGCCCCGACACGAGACCATCGTTGAGCCATTCGCGGGCTCGGCTGGCTACTCGATGCGCTACCCGGATCGGCGGATCATCCTCGTCGAGCGAGATCCCTTGATCGCGGCAACATGGCGCTACTTAATAGGCGTAGACGAGACCGAAATCCTAGCACTCCCGAACGTCTCCAGTGATCAAACCGTCGACGACCTTGACGTGTGCGCGGAGGCCCGCCTGTTGATCGGGTGGTGGCTGAACAAAGGATCGGCACAGCCGAAGAAGCGTCCGGGTTCCAACATGAGGAAATCCGTTGCGGGGCTCGTGAAAAAAGACCCACCGTCGGGGTGGTGGGGCCAGCAAATTCGAGAGCGCATCGCTTCACAGCTTCACGCGATACGCCACTGGGCACTTCTTGAGGGAGACTATCAAAACGCCCAAAGCGTCGAGGCGACGTGGTTCATCGACCCGCCCTACATCGAGGCCGGTCGTCACTACAGGCACGGCCCCACCGGCATCGACTACGCCGCCCTGGCGCGGTGGTCCCGTTCTCGCCAGGGGCAGATCATTGTCTGCGAGAACGTCGGAGCAACGTGGCTCCCGTTCCGCCCATGGCGAGAGACTAAGGCCAGCGAAGCGAAGCACGGCGGTAAAATCAGCCGCGAGGCTATCTGGCTCAGCAAGCCACTTCCGTAGCTTGCGCGAGCCTCAGTCCTGTGCGAGGCTCCCCCCGCCCTCCGTGGTGGGAGGTCGAGCGAGACGACTACTCTCGCTCGGTGCGGCGTCGATGGTCTCACTCCTGTCGACGCCGCATTTTTTCGGCCACCCGGCCCCCCTCTTGCGCTGCTCGCGCGCATGTGGCTACCCTGTCCCTTCACGGTCGCCGGTTGGCTTCCAGCTTGGCGCCCCCAGGAGTTGAACCGTGGGGGCGCCATTTTTCATCCCAGTTTGCACGCCGCTCCGGCCCCGGGTATACCGTCACCGGGCGCGCTGGAAGCGACCGGAAGAGCCCCGGCTCTCCGCACCGGCAAGCGGGCCCCCGTGGAACCGGGAACTTCTGCGGGGGCCCCCGCCCTTCACCACCCCTCGGGCGCCGTCCACTTCCAACATTAGCGGAGCCACTTCCCGCATTATAGCTCCCGCCGCTGTCACGCCGCCCCCGGTGCCGCCGCTCTCCGTGCGGCCCCGTCAAGAACCGTACCACCCGTGGCCTACCTACCCATTTAGGGGGGAAGATATTTGCCGCCGATTTTCGCCTTCGTTCTCTCCCCCCTCTCCGTAGCCGGGCGCCGCCCACGATGGCACGATGACCCCGGGCCTAAGACCTCACCACCCGGCTGGTCGCGGCAGCTATCTCCCGGCTCGACACCAGTATTTTCGGCCCATTTTCGGCCCCCGTCCTTCAGCCGTCCCGGCGCCAATCCTATCCCCAGTTCCGTCACTGCGCCGCCGCCCGGCCCCGGGTCCCGGCTATCTATGGGCGCCAGTCTGGGCGACCGCGCTGTGGGAGAGCCGCCCGCCCATGGGGAGCGGTCAGCCAACTCGTCGTTTTCCCGTGGCCCGGTCAGTCAACGCGCCCTCCTGCCCGGACTCCCAGTCCCGTCACTGGCTCGCCTAATGATGTAGAAGTGGACCACCAGCAGAGGTAGGCCCAGCATAGCGCTCTCGGCTAATATCGTAGAAGTCGAATGTTGTAGAAATGACTTCTACTATATTATAGGGCGCAGGTGTGTTGGGTCCGACATGTACCCGCCCCCCTGTGCCACCCCCGCCAGTTCCGTGGGTAGTGGGGGGTGACGTGCCGCAGAGCCCGTCCTGCCGACTTCTGCCGAATATGGTAGAAGTCGAATATGGTAGAAGTCGAAGCCGAGCCCTCCCCAGGCTGCCCTGGGCCCCGGGGCTGACGACTGACCGACGGCCCGGCCCTCCAGCTCCCCGGGCCAGTGCTCAACGCCAACCGCTGCCCCCGGGCCAGCCCTCCAGCCTGTGGCCTTGGCCATCGTACCCATCGTGGCCCCAGGGCCCAGCAACGGCCAGGGCCCAGCCTACCGCCAGCAGCCATGTATTTTCCCCAGCAATTTCAAGGGCCTGGGGCTGGATGCTTAGGGGTAGCGGCCCCGGACTGGAGCGGCTTACGGGCCCTCGGCTATCGTCGATTGACTCGCCCCGGCAAAGAATCGCGGGCGCTGTGATCGGGCTGCGGGGACTTTTGCCCATTCCTACGATATTGGAGAAGTCAGCCCCCCTCCCCCTCTGCGGGCCTACCAGGAGCCTCCTCCTTGTGGGTTCTGTGCCTTCTGCCTATAGCTGAGACCCCAGCGCTGACGGGATAGTGACGGGACTGGCTACCGCCGCACGGGGTCAGCTCCTTCCGGCCAAGCACACACACGGGCACGCCTCCCCCTGTGGCTCTGTGGACTCTCACGTCCGCTGCTTAGGCTCTCGCACCTGTCAGCTCTGTCCCTGTGCGCTTACTACTGCGCTCTGTGACATTGGCCCTCTCACACATAGGAGGGTTGGCCTTGGTCATACGCGCGTACGCCTGTGCATGGGTTGTGTCTACCCTGTAAGCTCTCCCCCCTCTGCCTGATACTTGGCCTCAGTTCCGGGGGTGTTTGTTGGCTGTGCCTGTGCTGGCCTCCCACTCCTTGGGCGGATCTCCAGCTCCGGCCACTGTCGAAGTCGTACCCTTGGCTGGCGTTGCTGCCCACGCTTGGATCCAGCCAATATCCGGCCAATGGATCACCCAATGGTAATCTTGTGCGAGACGCGGATCCCCTGACGTGTCTGCTTACGGGCGCAATCCACCGTCTCTAACGCGCACCGTTTGCCCTCCCTAGTGGGACAAAACTGTCGCACTGTAAGGCCCTCTAGGGCTCTATTCGGGCTTTCCAGCGCTGCCCGCCGCCGCCCCGGCCCTTGCCCCTCTCTTGAACGGCTCGCTCCCCGCTCCTGTCCACCCGGCGCCGGGGGTGTAGACCGCTGGCCCCGGCTCCAGGTAGATCGCACAGTCACAATCCTCTCCTTCTTCCCCCACGCTCAACCGGCCAGCTCCCCCGGAAGTCCCGCGTACCATCAGATCCCCGGCCCACACGCGCATCACTGACCCGTGTTCCTCGCTGTCTCGAAAGTGCCTTGCGGCCCGCGTGTACCCTAGCGCATCCTTCGCGTGCTCAGTCATCCACACGCGAACATCCCGGACCGCCGTCCACACGCCGCTGGCATCTTGCGTGGTCGCTTGTATACCACCCACCGCTGTTCCCCTCCCGCACCCCTGGCAAAGCACGGCAAGCCTGCCCTCTGCCCGCTCAACTGCCACCACGAACGCGGTACAGCGTCCCGCCTCTGGTCTCTCCAGTTCTTCACCCGGGACCGGCATCCCTGACCGGATCCAGCCTTGAAGCTCCTCCCGTGTCCTCACACTTTTGCCCTTCCCGGCTCTGCGTCCAGGTAAAAGCCCTCTACCGGATCCGGCCTTGGGCCTATCATGCCTGACCACTTACTCGCGTCGTTGCCCCGCATCAACTCGTTTGCCCAGCTCAGGCAATGCGTCCACGCCACTTCGCGCCCGTAAAGCTTCCGGGCGCGTTCTAGATCCATCCCGTCCTGGATCGCGTGCCTCTGCATCCACTCGGATACCCTTGCTAGAACACTGTCCGCGCCGTCCACCTCTATCGCGCCCGCGATCATCACCCCCTCAAGGCACCACCCGCCGCAACCGCTACATATTGTTTGTATCTGCCCCGTGTCTGGATGCACCCGCAAGACAAACACACGACACCCGGGCGGAAGCACGCGCTCGGGCTCCCCGGGCTCTGTGGGCACCGGCATCCCCTCCCGGATCCAGGCTTGAAGCTGTTCACGCGTCTGCATCCTGTCACCCGCTCCCCAGGGGCAAAACGCTGACCGGGGCCCCGGGGCTCGCAAACTGTACCTCTCCCTCGTACGGAACCGCCTTCCCGTTGGTCATCGCTCGGATCACCTGGCTCCAGTCCCTCCCCGCGCCAAAGCCTCCCCTCGCATCAGCCTCCGATAGCCGGGCGGTATCTCTCGCGTGTCCCTGCATCCACTCCGTAGCCCTCGCCAGCGTAACTATGGCTTCCACCTCGTAGCTAACAACCCGGCCACCGCACCCCCTACACGTCGCGTGTACCTCCCCGCCCGTATAGCTGTCAGGAGGGCACGCAACCGGCCACACCATCAGCTCGAATCGCGTGCATGGCCAGTTGACCGCGTTCCCCTCCGGCTCCGGCTCTCCCGGGACCTGCATCCCATCACGGATCCAGGCTTGAAAGTCCTCCCGTGTCTTCACTTGATCGGCCTCGCGTCCAGATAGACCCCGCGCTCTGTCTCATGGGGTGCCCTTATCCATCCGCTCCAGGTCTGACCCGGCTCTCTGCGTATCGCCGCATGAACCCACCCGCACACAATCTCTTGATCGAGCCCAGCGCTAAACAGGTGAGCCGCTTCGGCGCTGGGCATCCCGTTGCCAATGGCGTGATTAGCCATCCAGGCGCACGAACCCTCAACCGCCGATATTGTACGGGCGGCCTCTATCCTCTCTTCGTGCTCACGATGCACAGATCTCGGATTCGTCGCCATCAGGATCACGTCCCCATGCCGAGGCATCCCACACCCTTTACACGTCACCCGCACCCGTGGCCCGCTACTTGGCGCCGGTCCCGTTCTTGGTTCAATCTGCATCGTAAAGCTCTTGCACGGCCCTCGTAGCACAAGCTTGGGCTCTGGCACCGGCATCCCGGCGCGGATCCAGTCTTGAAGCTCCTCCCGTGTCTTCATCGTGTGGCCCGTTCTGCCGTCGCTTATGTCAACTGTTCAACGCGGATCGTGTGTGTCGGGTACCACCCGGACACGGTCGCCTGGTATGCCGG
>CBDURB010000005.1:0-19852 GCA_965369585.1 uncultured bacterium | reverse complement strand
ACCTACTCCTACTCCTACTCCTACTCCTACGCCAACGCCCACCCCGACGCCCACACCCTCGCCCACACCGACACCCACGCCGCCTGGTCCGCACGCTGTCGGTGGCATAGTGGAGTTTGCGGTCGGTCAGTCCGACCCGATGGTGGAGGGGTCCGGCTCGTCGGCCCGCGATTACACCGCGCCGGTGGTGGCTGCGGTCGCTGCGGGGGCGGTCGCGCTGGCGGCGGGCGGCTGGTATGTCAGGAGGCGCTTCCGCCAGAGGCGGATCTAACGAGGCTGCGGTAGGGGTTAGTCTAGCTCCAGCTCGCGCTTGACCTCGCGGGTGGCTTCCACTATCACGCGCAGCTTCGCCTCGGCCTCGTCCCAGGTGCGGGTCTTGAGGCCGCAGTCGGGGTCGATGAAGAGGCGCTCCGGGGGCAGCACCTCCAGCCCCTTCCTGATGCTGGCCTTCACCTGCTCCCGGGTCTCGAGGACGTGGTTGTGAACGTCGACGACGCCCATGGCGAGCTCCTTCTTGAACTCGCTGTTGTGCTCCTGGATCAGGTTCAGGAGGTTGTAACCGCTATTCGCCATCTCCAGGTCGAGCTGGTCGACGGGCAGGTTGGCGATGTGGTGGAAGACGCTCGCGAAGTCGCCGTAGCAGATGTGGGTGATGGTTCTGGCGCCCAGGCCCTGGGTGACGATGCCGAGCGCCTCCGACACTAGCTCCATCTCCTCCGGCCGGGTGGAGGCGGCGGGCTCGTCCACCTGGACGAACTTGGCGCCCGCCTTCACGAGCTCCTCGGCCTCGCGGCGCACTACCTGGGCCATGGCGAGGACGGCCTCGCGGCGTGAGCCGTAATGCTCGTCGAAAGACCAGTCGACCATAGTGTAGGGGCCGGTGAGCATCCCCTTGACGGGTTTGCCTGTAAGACCCTGGGCGTAGCGCCACATGTCGATGGTCATGGGGCCCTGCCAGTGCAGCTTGCCGGTGATGATGGGCTTGCGGTAGTAGCGGTTGCCGTAGGAGCGCACGAGGCCGCTGATGGCCATGCTCTCCGTGAGGAGTTCGGCGAAGTAGGCTACCATGTCGCCGCGCTCCATCTCGCCGTGGACGAGTACGTCCAGGCCCACGTCCTCCTGCATGCGGATGCACTCGGCTGTGGCCTGGAGGGTGAGCTTGTCGAGCTCAGCGCCGTCTATGCGGCCGGAGGCGAAGGCAGTGCGCGCCTTCGCCAGGTAGCCCGGCTTGGGGAGGCTTCCTACCGCGGTGGTCAGCAGCCCTGACATTTCGTCTCCATTCTAAACCGCAACCGCTTCGGCGTGACGGACGCCTTCCGCAAGCCGCTTCAGCTTCTCGAACGCGACCTCTCGCGGCAGGTACTCCAGGCCGCAGGAGGGGTTCACGTACAACCGCTCGGCGGGGACGAACTCGCTGACCCGCTGTATCTGCTCCGCGATCTCCTCCACCGGCTCCATCCTCGTGTTGCGGGCGTCGATGATGCCGAAGCCCAGCCCCTTGCTGAACGAGACGCGCTTGAGCGCCTCCCAGTTGCCCGGCCCCCAGACGAAGTCGAGGCCGATGACGTCGACCGGGAGGTCCATAAGCAGGGGGAGGATACCGTCGGCGTCTCCGAACCAGGTGTAGAGGGCGGTTTCGGCATCGATGCCGTCCAGCATTTTGGTTATCGCTTCTTGGAGCAGCGGGCCGTCCTCTTTATGCTGGAGGATGGCCGGCTCGTTCACCTGGATGACGGACGCGCCGGCCGCTGCCAGGGCCTTCGCCTCCTGGTGGAGCGCCTCCGCGAGGGCGAGCACCAGCGGGCGCCGGTCGCCGTAGTGTGAGTCATTGGAGAGGGCGGCGAGCGTGTAGGGCCCCGTGATCAGCGCCTTCACCGGCTTCGTGCTGTGGCCGGCCGCGAACTCGTAATCGCGGACCAGGATCGGCTGTTGCCAGCGCACGGGCGCGGTGACGTTGGGCTGGCGGTAGTAGGTGTTGGTATCGAAGTAGCGGATCAGGCCCGTGATCTCGAACCCTTGGAGCCGCTGAGCGATGTAGGTTTGGTCGTCATCCCAGCGGATCTGGCCGTCCGTGACGAGGTCCAGGCCGGCCTCCGCCTGCTCGGCGATGACCTCGATGGTGACCTCATCCTCGACTCGTGCCAGCTCCTCGGCGGTGATGTCGCCGCGGTCGCGGCGGGCGATCGCCTGGCGCAGGCGGGCGGGCTGGGGCCGGTTGGGTGTCTTTGGGTAGGAGCCAGCGGCGGTCGTGCGCATTTTGGGAGTCCTTCTGCTCGTCGGTTGTCTTCAGCCGCCCGATCTCGGTCTTAACCTCGCTCAACTTTTCCTCCATGTTGTAGCACGGGCGTACGTTGGGGGTCAACGAGGAGGGAGCTTTCCCAGATAAAGAAGCGAGCCGGTTGGTGACCAGATCAACCGGCTCGCTTTCTAATTGCGGTGCGGGAGGGGGTGTTTCCGCTCCGCTATGTCTGGATAGAGATTAGCCGCCATCGATAGGGGTTGGGTTAAGAAGCGGTTAGACGGTGGTAGGGCTTTGGTAAGAATTCGTGGGAGGCCGGAGGGTTGAGGCAGCGGTTGGCTTAGGTACGTCCGCTTGCAAACCGGCCGATCTTCTATTATGCTTGGCAGGCTAAATAGCTAAGGTGGAGGAGAGGCGATATGGCCGGTGCCCGCGTCGTCAAACGAACGTATCCCTGGCAGACCACCATCAGTGATCTGGAGATCACCTTCCGCTTGATGGAGACCTCAGATCGCGACGGCATATTGACGTTCGCGCGCTCCCTGCCGGGCCACGATCTGCTGTTCCTGCGATTTGACATCACCGATTCCAAAGTAATCGATGAGTGGGTGGAGAATATAGATAAGGGTCGCACGATCACCGTCATCGCGGAGGGCGGCGGCGAGATTATAGGTTACGCCAGCCTTCACAGGGAGGACGTCTCCTGGCGGCGGCACGTGGGTGAGATCCGGGTCATGCTGAAGCCGGATCTGCGCGGCTTTGGCCTGGGCAAGATCATGGCCAATGAGGTGTTCGCCATAGCTAAAGACCTGGGGCTGCAGAAGGTGATGGTGCAGATGACTACCGATCAGCGAGGAGCCCGCGGTATGGTGGAGAGCCTGGGCTTCCAGCCGGAGGCGCTTCTGGCCGATTTCGTGATGGCGCGCGACGGACGCACCTACGATTTACTGATAATGTCCTACGATGTGACCGGCTTCAGCGACACGGCGGAGACGCGACCCCGCCGCTAGCCGGCGTCCGCGGCGGCCAGGGGCTGCTCTTTCGCCGGCGCCGCTCGACTCCGTGATTTTGGTCGCGCTTTAGTCTTCGCGGCGACCGTCGCTGCCTCAGTTGCTGTCACTCCGGCCGCGGACCTCAGCTCCACATACGATTGCTGCAGGAAATCTCCCAGCTGGTCAACGTCCGGCGCCGCCTTGGCGTCCGCTATCAGGCCGAAGTAGAGCTTCTGGTTGTAGCTGGTGACCGCACATCCCACGCCCATCTCCCAGGCGATAGGCACCAGCGGGTAGTGCGCCTCCAGCGGGTGGCCGGCCGAGTAAAGGGGGATCATGGGGCCGGGAACGTTCGTGCAGACCAGGTTGGCCACGGTGTTGGGCGGCAGGGGCAGGCTACCCATCATCGCCTGAAGCATCGGCGGCAGGTTGCTCAGGGAGTCCGACGCCAGCTCCATGCCGTCTGCGATGTGGTTTCTCTTCAGGCTCTCCATCCGTTCGTGTACGACGTTCAGCCGCTCGATTGGGTTGCGCAATCCTAGAGGCACCTCGACGAGTATCATCGAGATGCGGTTGCCCAGGCTGCCCCGTTCGTCCTCACGCCGTACGTTGACGGGCGTGAGCACGCGCGCGACCTGACCTTCCGTATCCAGGCCGTGCGCTTCGTAGTAACGGCTGAGGGCGCCGCCGAGCATGGCCAGGATGACGTCATTGACTGTTCCGCCGGCGGCCTTTCGGATCGCCCGTACTTCTTGGAAGGAGCACTCGCTCCAGGCCAGCTTGCGATCGCCGGAGAACGCTTGGTTGAAGGGCGCTCGCTGGCCGGGACGCGTGAAGTAGGGCAGAGCCGTCTCCAGGGCACGGGTCACGCTGCGGAGGGAGGCGGGATTGTCGACCGTGTTCAGCAGCGCCTTCTGGATATCAGCGGTCGCCTTCAAGCTGTCGGCCATCCGGTCGAACAGGGCATCGAAGAAGCGAGAGGCGGCGTCAGGGATGGGTGGCGGATCGTAGGGCTCGCTGGTTGGGGGGGGTGGGTTCGGCGAGACATCGAGAATCACCATCAGCAGCTCGATGCCGGAGACGCCGTCCACCAGGCAGTGATGGACTTTGGATACGAGGGCGCTCCGATCCCCTTCCAGGCCGTGTACCAGGTATATCTCCCATAGGGCTTTGTCTCGGCTCAGCATACCTTGGAAGAGTCGCGCGGCCATCTCTCTGAGCTGGGCATCGTTGCCTGGCGGGTCCAGGCGCACCGGAATGACGTGCTTGCGGATATTGAACGCTGGATCGAACTCCCAGGTAGGGTGGGCGATGTTGAGGGGAGCAAAGACTACCCGCTGGCGGTAGCGCGGGATGAGGTGAAGCTTCTCCTCCAGGCTCTTGACGAATCGCTCATAAGGGATCTCTCCCTGGAAGACAGCGACTGAGCCTATGTTCATAGGCGCATCTTCCTGTTCCAGGTACAGGAATGTGGCGTCCTGTGCGCTGAGCCGGTGGCTTAGGTTGGCCTGGGTCATCTTAGGCCCCCCCTTGGGGACGTCCGGACTAAAGCCGGATTTGACAGTGATTGCCCGTGTTACCCCCCGCGAGCTACCCGAGCATTATAATACCTTTTTATCCATATTAACAGCGCTGCCCAGAAGTTTGTTAATATAGAGGGAAGACATACCGCCGGTAGCCCGGGTCTATAGGTCAAGGGGAGGGTTTGTTTGGCTACATGGCATTCACCCAATAGGGAAGAGTTTCAGGCGATGGCCCTGCCTCTGTGGCGGGAAGCGCTGGTGGGGATGGACTGGTTGGCCCTAAGGGCCTCCTCTGTCTATCGGGGTGGCGGCGTGCCGCAAGGGGACGGCAGCGTCGTGGTGCTTACCCCCGGCTTTCTCGGGTCAGATCAGTATCTTGGCGACATGTTCTCCTGGCTGCGACGGATTGGCTACCAGCCTTATATGTCTGGCATTGGCAGGAACGCCGACTGCCCGGACATTCTGACCGGCAAGCTCACGGAGACGGTGAAAAGCGCTTATCTGGAGAGCGGCCGCAAGGTTCATCTCATCGGACACAGCCTGGGCGGCACCCTGGCCCGCAGCGTGGCCGCTCGGCAGCCTCACCTCGTCGCCTCGGTTATCAGCATGGCGGCGCCGTTCCGCGCCGTCCGCGCTCACCCGATGGTGCTGGGGGCGGCGATGATCGTCAGGCGCCGCATTCTATCAGACAGGGACATCCAGTCCGATTGCTACAGCGGCCTCTGCTCCTGCGACTTCCTGGGGTCTCTACGGCAACCGCTGCCGGACTCCATCGTGCAGGCTGCGATCTACACGAAGGCGGACGGAGTTGTCGACTGGCGCTGCTGCATCAACGACGACCCCGAAACCGATATCGAGGTTTCCGGCACCCATGTGGGGCTGGTGTTTAACGCCCAGGTGTACCGCCACGTGGCCAACGTGCTGGCCTCTGCTATCGAGCGGAATCAGGGCCTGGCGGACAGGCAGTCCGCTTAGCGCCGCGTTACTCTGTCTTCGTCTCTCCAGCCCGGGCCTTCCGTCGCGGGCGCGCCTCCCCTTCAGCCTTGGCGCTGTTGCTGCTGCGGCGCGGGCGCACGATCTCGCGAGCGCGCTCCTGGGCTCGTCCGGCCAGCCCGCGCGAGGACTGGATCACAGCCTCGCCGGCCTGCCGATTGGCGTCTATCAGCCGGCGCAGGGCCTCACGGCCTTCCTGCCGCGCGTCCATCGCCTCGTCCAGCCACTGGCGGGAGAGCCCCAGGACGCGTCCCTGGGTCTTGGTGACCGTCTCCACCACCGCCCCTGAGGACTTAGCGAGATCGGTCGGCGACTTGACGATGGTGGCGGCCAGCTCCACAGCCTCCTGCTGGCCTGCCTGCGCCTGCTCGATGAGCCCCTGGGATACGCGGTAGCCGCGGTCTACGCCGGCTTTCAGCGTGTCCAGGAAGACATCGTAGGCGTCATCGACGGCGCCGAAGAACTTATCGATCGAGCTTGGTTGCGGCATGAGCGACCTCCGCTTGACAAATCTACTGTACTAAGTGCAAGGTACACATAGCAGCAGTTCGCTGTCAACCCCGCCCAGGTACAATCAATCACAATATCGAAAATTCACTAATGGTAACTCGAAGCAGCCCTTCTAGCACCCGTCGCTCTGAGAGAGAGGAAGAGCGGAACGGCGGCGGCCGCCAGCCGCGCCTCCAAGGCGATCTCCTGGCTTCCAGCCTGCTTGCGTTCCTGCGCAACTGGCCCGCCTACGGCTATCAGCTCGTTCGGGAGCTGAGCAAGGCGGGGTTGCCTGATTTCGATTCGGCCACGGTCTACCGCACGTTGCGCCAGTTGGAGCGCTCCGAGCTGGTCTCCTCTTTCTGGGACACCTCGGAGTCTGGGCCGGCCCGGCGTATGTATTCGCTGACCAGCGCGGGGGAGACATTTCTTAATTTGTGGCTAGATTTGCTATCTCAATACCAAAACATCTTGCAATCAGCCCTCAATTCATACGAAAATCTCCAGAGGCGGGGTGATGGTGGCGGCGACCGACCAGCAAAGCACGAGCCCAAACGTTTGCGAGGCTCGAAAAAGGGAGGGCGCCATGCCTGATAGCGATGACCGTCCGGATGTAGGTCAACTATGGCGGACCTGGCTCACGGAGACAGAGCGCCAGTGGAACACGTTCTTCAATGATGTGATGGGTACGGACTCCTTTGGCCGTTTCATGGGTGGGTACATGGATATATATTCCACCTTTCAGCGGCTGGTGGCCCAGAATATGGAGCGTTCTCTTTCCACCCTCAACGTGCCGAGTCGCAGCGACATCGTCGAACTGAGCGAGCGTCTCAGCGGTGTCGAGGGGAGGCTGGCCGCTATCGAGTCCAGCATCAACACCCTCGCCGAGGCGGTCGGGCATCCCTCTGAGCCCGCGGCTGTGACGCAGCTTCGTCCTCGTCGGACCAGGCGACCTCACGCCCAGCCTGCCGAGGCCCAATAGGCCGGGCCGGCTAGCCTTCCGTTGGAGTCATATATATGACCACTGTGCGCACCTCGGAGACGCCTCCGTTACCCGAGATATTCAGGACTGAAGTAGTCAAGCGCAACCTGGACCGCTTCCAGCGCGGCATGGACGTCCTCCTCAACCGGGACGTGCCGGTGGCGGGCGCTACCCCCAAGGATGTCATCTATGCAATGGGGACGATGCGCCTTTACCGCTATCGCCCTGTCACCGACGAGGTCTATCGCATACCCATCGTCCTCGTCATGTCGCTCATCAGCAAGCCGTACATCCTGGACCTTTCGCCCGGCCAGAGTCTGGTGGAGTACCTCCTGCGGGAGGGGTTCGACGTGTTCATGGTTGACTGGGGGATTCCCCGGCCGGAGGATAGCCGTCTGGGCCTGGAGTACTACGCCTTGGAGGCCATCCCCCGCAGCATTGAGGAGGTGCAGAGGGTCACAGGGGAGAAGGAAGTCAGCATCCTGGGTTACTGCATGGGGGGGCTGTTCGCCCTCATGTACAACGGCATCGTCCACGACGCTCCAGTCGCGAACATTGTCTGTGCTGCGACCCCTATCGACTTCGATGGCATGGGTTTGTTGAAACGCTGGAGCGACCGCCGCTGGTTTGACGTCGACCGGCTGGTGGACTCGCTGGGGAACATCCCGCCCGACCTGATCTTGCGCTCCTTTGAGATGCTGCGCCCGGCACAGCGGTGGGCCGCCTACGCCCGCCTGACAGATAACCTCTGGAACGATCTCTGGGTCAAGAACTACCGCCTGTTCGACCGCTGGGTGAATGATCAGATCCCCTTCCCGGGTGAGGCCTACCGGCAGATGATCAAGGAGCTGATGTGGGAGAATAAGCTGATGAAGGGGGAGGTTGATCTCAGCGGGCGGAGGGTGGACCTGGCCGCTATCGCCTGTCCTGTGCTCCACGTGATGGCAGAGCACGACGACATCGCTCCCATCGATGCTACACGCCCTCTCACATCCCTGATGGGCTCCGAGGATAAGGAGGACGTGATCCTGAAAGGCGGCCACGTGAGCCTCGTCGCCGGCCGCAACGCCTGGTTCCGTCTCTGGCCCAAGATCTCCGAGTGGTTGGGCGTGCGCTCCGTTTGAGGACGATCGCTTGCACGTAGACGGACGCACCGTAATAGTCACGGGCGCTTCGTCAGGGATCGGACGCGCGACAGCGTATGAGTTCGCCCGCCGGCGCGTCCACGTTGTCCTCGCCTCACGCAGCCGCGACAAGCTGGATGCCCTGGCCGGCGAGCTTGCCGATTACCCAGGGCGTCGCCTTGTTGTTCCGACTGATGTGACCGACCGCCTGGCTGTGGAGGCGCTGGTGCGCCGCACCGTTGAGGAGTTTGGTGGTGTGGACGTGCTGGTGAACAACGCCGGCGTCGGGCTGTTCGCGCCGATCGCGACCGGCAGCCTGGACAACATGCACCATCTGTTCAACGTCAACTTCTGGGGCGCCGTTCACTGCATTCAGGCCATCGTCCCTTACATGCAGCGTCAGCGTCGTGGCCATATCGTCAACGTATCTTCTGTCGCGGGTAAGGTGGCGACACCGTATCTGGGTGCCTACAGCGCCACCAAGTTCGCCCTTACCGCCGTCTCCAACGCCCTCCGCTCCGAGCTGGCGGGCACTGGCATCGGCGTGAGCACGGTCTACCCGGGGCTTACCGATACGTCGTTTCAGGAGAACATGCTGCGGGAGGTGGACGTGCCTGACCTGCCCGCGTACTTGCGAACGGCGGGCCCAGCGGCCGTCGGGCGGCGCATCGTTCAGGCCGTGCGCTGGAACCTTCGCGATACCTACGTTACGCTGGCGGACTTCGCCGCCGTCAACGCCTACCCGCTGGCGCCGGGGCTGGCCGATTGGGCGCTGCGCCTCTTCTGGCTGGGTCCGGGCGCTCGCCTTAGCGTCGAAGGTGCGCCTTTCGAGGCCATCGGGGAGCTTGCGGAGCCCTCCGCCGCCGATGCGTTGGAGCCGCCCTCGGAGTCACCGTAGGCGACATAGAGGGGGCCGCCCTCAGAGCGCAGCAGCCTGAGGACGGCCGAATGCGTCGTTGTCGCTGGTTGTGTATCGCGCCAGGCTACTCGACCAGGCTCATGACGGGAACAGCCACAGAGAAGCCGTCGAAAAAGTCGATTGTAATGGTGGAGTTGCCCTCCATCAGGAACGTGTCGGAAATAAACTGGTGCAAGGTGCTGCCGGTGTTGCCGACCAGACGTATCTGAGCGCCAGCGGCGTATACGGCGCCCCATCCGCCCGCGATAGCGTCACCGCTCATATTCACGGTGGTGGTCAGAGTGCGGTTCTGGAAGATAACGATTCCCTCATACGGGCCGCTGGTGGGCGCCGTGAGCTCTGTGTCGCTGGTGCCGGTCAAGGTGACCTCACCCTCATCGATGTAGAAGGTGACGCCGTCGCCGGTGACGACGCCGTTACCGGTGATTATGAGCCCCTCGCCCTGGAGGAAGTATAGCCCCGCGCCAAAAGTGACGTCACCGCCGCCATTGAGGACGATGCCGCCGGTGATGAGGTAATCGCCCTCCAGGAACTCGAGCCCCCATTGGCCTGGCGGGTCGATGGTGCAGTTGTAGACGCCGGGCTGGAGGGTGACCGTGCCGGGCGAGCCGCCGTACGTCGGGCAGGTCTGCACGGGCTCGCTGATCGGCGTGGGTACGGGCACTCCTATCAGGGGGTCATCGAAGTGGCCGGCCCTACTGGGTGGCAGGGATACATCGCCTGAACTGCCTGTGATGTTCCATCCGCCCACGACATGATTGGCGGACGTGGCCACGTTTATCGTGCCGTTCGTAGAGAAAGCGTCGAAGGTACACTCGGAGTTGGTCAGAGTGCCGGCGTCGGCGATGGTTAGGTCCACCTGGCCATTGAACTGCATCGACTGACAGGCCGTCCCGCTGAGGGTAATGATGGAGTAGGGCTTGGGTGTATTGTCTATGCCGGCGACAGCCCGAGCAGCTATGTCGAATGAGGTCTTGCCAACCGCGCGCGCCATGACGGCATCGATCGGGTGCTCGATGATCACCTCAACGAAGTCGCTATCTCCGCTGTGAGGGCCGGAGGTGGGTGGGATGTTGATCGTAACCGTGACATCGGCTGCGGCGTTATCGTAGCCGTTCTGCAGCGCGAGTTCGCGGGCTGCGTTGGCTGCCAGAACTGAGGATTGTCCTTCAAGAATGACATCGGCGCCAGCCAGGGCGGCGGCATCGGCGGCGTTCTGCATGTCACGCCGGGCGACGTAGGCGAGACCCACATCGATGGTCATGGCCGCCATGCCGAGGAGAACGGCCAGTCCAAGGGCGAACATAATCAGCGATTGCCCGATCTCGTCGCGGCGCTTGACGCGCTTTGGTTCGCTCTTGAGGCCTACCACACCTGCCTCCTGCCACTATGCCAAACGGTTGGTCGTGAGACTTTCCATAATGTAGACGGCCTGAGGAAGGGCTTGTTTCGGTTGGGTGGTGAACATAAGGTGAACAGGGTGAATTCTTGAGAGGAAGGGCGCGCTATCAGAAGTGGGAGAATGAGAGGCGCTTCGTGTGGGTGTAGAGGGGGTTCTCTGCCGCTACGCTTCAGCCGCTGGCCTGGCGGCTGCGTGCTCTCCTAGGTGTCGCACATAATGTCGAATTGCTCGTCGACAGGGAGCATCAAGTGCGGGTAGACTGGCGCAGGCGAGCGCAGAGAACAGGAGAGAGAGATGACGTATGAGACGCTAAAGACTGAGCGCGAAGGGCCGCTGATGACGGTGCGCCTGAATCGCCCCAAGAGGCGCAACGCGATCAACCGTCAGATGCATCTGGATCTGCAGGAGGTGTGCCGCGAGCTATCGGAGGACTTCGAGACGCGCGTCGTCATTTTGGCCGGGGAGGGCGCCGCCTTCTCCTCCGGCGCTGACACCAGCGAGTGGGGCCAGCCCGGACCGGATAACGAGCTGGCGCTGCGGCACATCTCCGGCATCGGTGGTCGCACCTCGGCGGCGCTGGAGTCGCTGGACCAGGTGACGATCGCCGCCGTGCATGGGTTCGCTGTCGGCGGCGCTGTTGTGCTCGCTCTGTGTTGCGATCTGAGGGTGGCCGGCGAGTCCACCTGGTTCTCCATTCCCGAGGTGGAGCTGGGCATACCGCTGAGCTGGAACGCGTTGCCCCGCCTCTCGCGGGAGGTGGGGCCGTCGCGAGCGCTGGAGCTTACGATTACCTGCGACCGCTTTTCGTCCGCGCAGGCGTATGAGTACGGCATGCTCAGCCGCGTGGCGCCCGACGGCGAGGAGATGGCGGAGGCTCGCCGATTGGCGGAGAGGGTCATCGCCATGCCGCCGCTGCCGGTGGCCCTGACCAAGGCGACGATGAGAGCGATCAAGCGGGGCAGCGAGATGGGGGATGCTGTCTACAGCGACGCCGATCTCTTGCTCTACAGCCGACTCGTTCAGCAGCGGGCAGCCAGGCGTGAGAAGGGCCGCGGCCGCTAGGGTAGCTGGCTAATCTGCAAGGATTCAGGCACTAGAGGTGTGCATGGCGTAACAAGTCTGAGGCCACAGCGTCCTAGTTTTGAACGGGTGAAGGGAACCTTCATCCCCTATCAAGGGAGCGAGGCCGTTGATGGACGAAACGATCATAGTCCTGGTTAGCGACAAGGATGACAGCAAGCACGGTGAGATCTCCATACTGGACGATCCGCAGAAAGCGGAACGGCTTGTGGAGACGCTCCTTGAGGCCGGCTTCGACGAGAGCCGCATCCGAGTGTTCAACGGTAGGTCAAGCGAGTTCGAGGTCAACCATCGTCCAGTCGTCGCGCTGGTAGACGGAAGCGGCGAAGGGGCGCGGCGGCCCGCGGCGGAGGGCAAGAGTCGTGGGGGTAAGGCCGAGAAGCCCGCGGCCGCGGCAGAACGTCGTGGGGGTAAGGCCGAGGAGCCCGCGGCCCAGGCAGAACGTCGTGAGGGTAAGGCCGAGAAGCCCGTGGCCCAGGCAGAACGTCGTGGGGGTAAGGCCGAGGAGCCCGTGGCCCAGGCAGAACGTCGTGGGGGTAAGGCTGAGGAGCCCGCGGCCCAGGCAGAACGTCGTGAGGGTAAGGCCGAGGAGCGGGTGGCCCAGGTAGCGGTGGCGCAAAGCCGTATTCAGGAGCCGCCCGAGGATGGGATGACGGAAGAAGAGGATGCGCCTGCAACCGCCGAGGTTGCCGCTCCGGTCAGGTTCTCTTCCCTCTTCCGCAGCGCCTAATCAGCTGATCGCCTAGCTCTTAGCCCCGCTCAGCCTGCCTACGAACTCCTTCACCACGCGTTCGATCTCGGTCTGGTCTCGGTAAGGACAGGCCTCAACATTCTTGTCCGGGCTGAGGGTGACCCAATCCGAGATGCGGAAGCCGAACTGCGCATCGTACAGGAGCAGCACCGGCTTACCCTGCATCTGCACCGACGTCAGTTCACAGCCCACTCCCGTGCTGGAGATCGTCGCTTCGGCGATGAGGGCGTCCGCTTCTTCCAGCCATCCGGATAGCTCCCGCATCGTCTGAGTGCGGTCCGTTTGGGGGGTGGGGAAGTTGGGGTCGGTGACTCTTTCGTTCAGCACCTCCACGTCAGCGTCCTTGAGTGCATCACGGATCCTGCTGACCGCATCGACGTACTCACGACGACCGCGCGTAATGGCGGTGGAGAGGTAGATCTTCATTTGGGAGACTCCTTGGATCGTCGGCCCGGCAACGAATGTAAGGATACCACCGCAGCGGCGTGGAGGCGATATGCCGGCAGGTTGGCGGTTGTAGAGTCTAGGGCGAGGCGGCTACAATTAAGGCGCGTCATTTCCGCCTCAGGCAGGCCAACGTTCGGCTGAAGTTCAGTTGAGACGGGCGATTAGCTCAGTTGGTTAGAGCGTCTCGCTTACACCGAGAAGGTCGGAGGTTCGAGTCCTCCATCGCCCACCAGCCATCCTCAGCGGGTGGCTAGACCAGCAGCCAGACCAGCGCCCACAGCAGCAACATCGGGAGCCAGCCGCTGAGCGCCACGATGATGGTAGGGCGGGTATCCAGGTCCAGTGCGGGCCTCAGTGCTGATACGGTGGTGATCAGTAGCCAGGCGTATACGGCCAGCCCCACCAGAAAGCCGATGCCGGGCACAAGCGTGAAGATAAGGAATAACCGTGGCGTGCTGGCCAGTGCGAGGACGCGCCACGTTGAGCCCCAGATGGTAGCGCTTGGCGGCACCTGGAAACGGGCGATGGCGACCCGGTAGGCGACGAAGGCGTATACGCCCCAACCGGCCAGACCGGCGATGGCTCCCAGCGCGAACCCCATCAGGCCGGCGCCCACGCTGCCCAGCCCCACTGCTATCGACGAGACGATCACCACCAGGATCGCTTGAGTCCTGACGGATGGGGCCAGGGCAGCCTCCTGGTACGGTTCCGGTTCCAGGAGAGCGGCGCCCAACATGCGGTCTATGATCGACCTCTTACTCGCGGATGCGATCACGCGATGATTCCTCCACTAGAGCCTCTGGTGGCATAAACCGTTTACTAACCTATAAAGACGCGTGAACGCGGGGAGATGATACAGGCCGCAGCGCGGGGAGGTTACGGAGGTGCTATTTCGGGGGGGTCGCCGGCCTGCGGCTGGAGCGCAGTCTCGCGGGCTGCGCTCCACAGGTTGGGCATCCTTGGGATGCCGCGCACGAACATGAACAGCGCTAGGAGGAGGTAGAACATGCCGTACACCAGCCTGACGGTGGGGTCGAAGAAGAAAAGCTGGGTGATGAACAGGGCGCCGAGCAGGATCGCCTCTCGGTGGCTCAGGCGCAGGTTGACGAGGATCGCTACGGCGAACAGCGATTGGGCGGCCGTGAGAAAGACCTCCTCCGCCTGACGAGCGTCGAAGTTCAGCGGCAGGAGGGAGCCATCGGAGATGGCGAAGGCCAGCGGCAGGCTGCCGATGAGCAGCGTCCACTGGCCCACCTTGGAGGCGATGAGTATAGTCATGGCGGCGCCGTGGCGGCCGCGGGAGGCCAGGAGCCCAGCCAGGAGGAACTCGGGCGATTCGGAGGCCAGCGGCGCCAGCCACTGCACCAGGATGAACTCGTCGATGCCCAGCTCCGTGCCCGTGTTCACCAACCCCTCGGCGAACGGCTCCGCCGCGGCGAAGATCACTCCCGCCGCGTAGATGAAGATCGCTATGATCGTCAACCGGCGGGGCAGTTTTGACAGGGCGCCGATGGCTGCTGCCGGCCCCACGAACTCCTCTACCTCACGGCTTGGTGAACGCGAGGAGAAGTACATGTAGGCGGCGAAGATTGTGAACATCACCGCTGTGTCGATGAGGGATAGGTGGCCGCGGATGGGGATGGAGAAGCTGTACAGGGTGGCGGCGCCGAGGAAGAGGATGCCCAGGGAGTTGGAGCGTTCCACGATCATGGTCCGGGAGCGCGTGCGCCACCAGAAGATGAGGAAGATCGTGGGCCAGGCGAGGCCGACCAGTAGCCGGTTGGCGCCGGTCATGTTGGCTATCGCCAGGTTTCTGGGGTGAACGATGTCGCTGACGCCGCCGGCGCAGTCCAGTGGGAAATCCGGCTGAATACACTCCGGCACGTTCGGCGCCGTCCAGGCGAAGTACAGGTCCACCGCGTACTCCGGCAGCACCGCAATGAGGGCAAGTAGCACCAGCGCCAGCGTTGCCGACATCTCTGTCTCCGCCACCTCGGAGGCCCAGACGAGGAGCGTGGCCGCTGCCATGATCGCCAGCCCGAACAGCAGCGACTGGCCGATGTTGCCCAGGTCCGGGTGCGGCGCTCCGGTCACCTCCAGCAGGCGCAGCACCGGCGCCGGCGAGGCAAGAAGGGCCGCGATGCTGATGAGCGCCCAGTGGCGAGAGAAGGTGGCGCTCACAGGCAAGGAGCGCCAACCAACGGGGGGCGACGGTCTGCGTTGCGGGAAGGCATCGTCATCGGCACAGTATAGCATTGGCTATCTGGAGTAGGTAGTGGCGTGGCTTGCGTTTCGTTGACACTCCTGTTTTGCCCGCGATACACTCAGTCCCGCGAGGAGCCCATGTCCCGGAGCAACCACAGCGATTCAAAAAAGGAATGGATGGAGGGCCCGTACGCCCAATCCGTCCAGCGCCGCCCAGAACGCGACTACCCGTTCGAGACGTCTGACGGGGCCCCCGTAGACCCAGTTCACGCCGGCGAGGATATAGACGGCTGGCGCTACCTGGAGCGGCTCGGGTTCCCGGGCGAGTACCCTTACACCCGCGGCGTCCAGCCCACTATGTACCGCGGCCGGCTCTGGACTATGCGCCAGTACGCCGGCTTCGGCGATGCGGAGGAGTCCAACCAGCGCTACCGCTACCTGCTGGAGCACGGCCAGACCGGCCTCTCCGTCGCCTTCGACCTGCCGACGCAGATCGGCTACGACTCGGACCACCCGATGGCGTTGGCGGAGGTGGGCAAGGTGGGCGTCGCCATCTCCTCGCTAGCCGATATGGAGCTCCTGTTCAAGGAGATACCCCTGGAGAAGGTAACCACCTCTATGACGATCAACGCCACGGCCGCGATCCTTCTCGCTTTTTATGTGGCGGTGGCGAAGAAGCAGGGCGCCGACCTCACCAAGATCGGCGGCACCACGCAGCACGATATCCTCAAGGAGTACATCGCTCGCGGTACCTACATCTACCCGCCTGAGAGCTCAATGCGCCTGATCACGGACGTCTTCTCCTGGTGTAAGGACAACCTGCCCCAGTGGAACACGATCAGCATAAGCGGCTACCACATGCGGGAGGCCGGCTGCACGGCTGTGCAGGAGGTGGCGTTCACCTTCGCCAACGCCATCGCCTACGTGAAGGCGGCGCTGGACGCGGGGCTGAAGTTCGACGATTTCGCGCCAAGGCTGTCGTTCTTCTTCGCCTCCTACACTAATTTCCTGGAGGAGGTGGCGAAGTTCCGCGCCGCACGCCGCATGTGGGCTCGCATCGCTAAGGAGCGCTTCGGCGCCAAGGACCCGCGCTCGATGATGCTTCGCTTCCACACCCAGACCGGCGGCGCCACTCTCACCGCGCAGCAGCCGGAGAACAACATCGTCCGCACCACGCTCCAGGCGCTGGCCGCCGTCCTGGGCGGCACCCAGTCCCTGCACACCAACTCCATGGATGAGGCGCTGGCGCTGCCCACGGAGAAGACAGCGCAGATAGCGCTCCGCACGCAGCAGATCATCGCCCACGAATCCGGCGTGGCCGACGTTATCGACGCGATCGGTGGATCCTACTACGTGGAGAGGCTGACCGACCGCATCGAGGAGGAGGCGTTCAAGTACATAGAGCGCATCGACGATATAGGCGGGGCGCTGAGCGCCATCGAGATGGGGTTCCAGCAGCGCGAGATCCAGGAGAACTCTTACCGCATACAGATGCAGGTTGACCGCGGCGAGCGCACGGTTGTCGGCGTCAACGAGTTCACGACCGAGGAGGAGGCGGAGCCGGAGATCCTGCGCATGCGGGAGGAGGTGGTCCGGCGACAGCTGGAGCGCCTGCGGCGTGTGCGGTCGGAGCGTGACGACGGTCGCGTCCAACAGATGCTCAAGCGGCTGGACGAGGCTGCCCGCTCCGACGCGAACCTGATGCCGGTCTTCATCGAGTGCGCGGAGAACTACGTGACGCTCGGCGAGATCTGCGGCGTGACGCGTGAGTTCTTCGGCGAGCAGCGCGAGGTTGTGGTGATCTGACCAGGCTAGAAACGATCAAAGCATCATCCCTGTATCTAGAAGGAGCCCGCCCCATGAGTGACAAGTCAGACGCCATCGCCGCCCTGGAGACCGTCCGCGCGGAGATGCTGGACGCTATCAATGGCATCCCTGAGGAGAAGATGACGGTTGACGCCTTCGGCACCTGGTCCGTCAAGGACGTCCTCTGCCACCTGGCGTCCTGGGAGCAGTTCGCCGTCCCGGACCTGCAGCGGATCAGCCGCGGCCATATCCCTCAGCTCGCCACCCTACGTCTGGAGGAGATAGACGATTGGAACGCCGGGCTGATGCGTTCGCGCAACCTCTTCTCCCTGCCGCAGGCGCTGTTCGAGCTGGAGGACTCGCGCCGCCAGTTCATCGACGCCCTGAACGCCCAGCCCGAGGGGGTGTTCGCCGCCGGCCAGATGGTGCGCATGCTCACCGATGGCTTGGTCAACGGCGAAAAGGGTCACGTTGCCGACATCAAGGAATGGCGCAAGCAACAGGGGGTCTGACGCACATGCCCGCCGAAGCCAAGACCAAGGCGCTGGCCGACCTAGCCGCTGCCCACGCGGGCTTCAAGGAAGTGTCGCTCCATATTCCCGAGGATAGGCTCACCATGGCCATGCACGGGGAATGGTCGGCCAAGGACGTGATCGCCCACGTCTCTTCTTTGTGCGAAGCAACCGCTCTAGACGTGCGACGCATGGCCCGTGGCCACGTGCCGTGTCTGGCCGCCTTCCGTGAGGCCGAAGTGGACGAGTGGAACGCTTACCTGATGCGCGGCCGAAAGCTGTTTCCGCCGGCCCAGGTCTACTACGAGCTGGAATCCTGCTACGACATGCTGGTGGAGGCGCTGGAGGCTGTTCCGGAGGCGATGTTCGAGGGGGGACACATGGTGACGAACATCCTGGCGGTCATCGTCCACCACTACGGGGATCATGGAGGACACATCCGTGACTGGCGACAGCAGGAGGGGATATGATTGAGAAGATCCATCATATCGGCGTCGCGGTCCGCAGCCTGGACGAGGCGCTGAAGTTCTACAGTGAGACGCTGGGCCTGCCGGTGCACGCGTCCGCCACGGTGGAGGAGCAGGGGGTGAAGGCCGCCCTCCTCACCATCGGCGAGAGCGAGATCGAGCTCTTGGAGCCGCTATCGCCGGAGTCGCCGGTGGGGCGCTTCCTGGAGCGGAAGGGCGAGGGGCTGCACCACATCTGCTTCCAGACGCCTGACGTGGCCGCGGAGCTGGAGGGGCTGAAGGCGAAGGGGGTTGAGCTTATCGACCAGCAGCCACGGCGCGGGCTGGCGGGCATGATCTGCTTCCTGCACCCGAAGGCCAGCCGAGGCGTCCTCGTCGAGCTGGCGACGCCGGTAGAGTGATGGCGATGGCAACGTTCAAGCGCATCGATCACGTGGTTATCGCCACCGGGGAGCTGGCGGACGCCGCCGCCAAGTGGGAGCGTAACTTAGGGCTGAAGGTGGACGCCACCCTGGAGCAGCCGCTGGGCTCCGGCTTCAAGGCCGCTCGTCTGCCCGTGGGCGACGCCTTCATCGAGCTGGTGCAGCCGGTGGCGGAGAAGGGACGGTTCGCGGAGCAGTTCAAGGAGCGGGGCGAGGGGTTCTTCTCGATAAGCATCGAGGTGGATGACCTCGATGAGGCGGTCGGTTATCTGCGTGGGAAGGGCGCCCGCGTCTCCGATCCGGAGTCGGGCATCTGGCCCGGCAGCCGGGTAGCGCGCGTGAACCGATCCTCCGCCCACGGCGTCCCGATCCAACTCATCGAGCGGCGGTAGCGTCAGGCTGCGGCCGACTCTTCGACCTGGCCTTGAGCCCTCAGTTCGCTTCTGAACCTTCCTCTGCTATATAATCCACTCACAGGGAGGGTTCATCCGAACATGACTCAGGAAGGCAAGATCAAGGTAATCATCGCCAAGCCCGGCCTGGACGGCCACGACCGTGGCGCCAAGGTGGTGGCTCGCGCCCTGCGGGACGCCGGTATGGAGGTCGTCTACACCGGCATCCGGCAGACGCCGGAGATGATAGCGGAGACGGCGCTTCAGGAGGACGCTGACGTCATCGGCCTGTCCATCCTATCCGGGGCGCACCTGGAGCTGTTCCCCCGCGTGGTGCAGGAGTTAAAGAAGCGGGAGATGGACGATCTGGTGCTGTTCTGCGGAGGGATCATACCGCGGGCGGATATACCGGTTCTGGAGAAGATAGGATTCCGAGGGGTCTTCGGCCCCGGCGCCTCCACCCTGGACATCGTGGAGTGGGTGCGAAAGAACGTCCCCGCCAAAGGCGCGCCAAGCAAGTCGTGACCGCTGATCTGGTCGCCCGTCTGCTGGACGGCGACAAGCGGGCGCTGGCACGTGTCCTCAGCTTCGTAGAGAACGGCTACCCCGAGAGCCGAGAGGCGATGAAGGCTCTGTTCGGCCACACCGGACACGCCCACATCATCGGCATGACGGGGCCGACGGGCTCCGGCAAGAGCACGCTGGTGGGTGCCCTGGCCCGCGAGTACCGAACGCGTGACCGCACTGTCGGTATCGTCGCCGTCGACCCCACCAGCCCCTTCAGCCACGGCGCCGTCCTGGGCGACCGCATCCGCATGCAGGAGCTGACCTCTGACCCCGGCGTGTTCATCCGCTCGATGGCCACGCGCGGCGCGCTGGGCGGCCTGGCCTCTACCACCAGCGATGTCACTACCGTGCTGGACGCGGCACACAAGGACATCATCATCGTGGAGACGGTAGGGGCGGGGCAGGACGAGGTGGAGGTGGCCGATACCGCCCACACGACGGTCGTCATCAGCGTGCCGGGCGCTGGCGACGAGGTTCAGGCGATCAAGGCGGGCATCCTGGAGATCGCCGACATACTGGTCGTCAACAAGGCCGATCAGC
>CBDURB010000004.1:0-19904 GCA_965369585.1 uncultured bacterium | reverse complement strand
CTCTTACCCTCGGCGATGACCTCCGCCAGGGCGGACTCCAGGCGGTCCCCGGCCGATTGTTCGCCGATGTGGCGCAGCATCATCATGCCGGAGAACATCATCGCCATCGGGTTGATCTTGTTCATGCCGGTGTACTTGGGGGCGCTGCCGTGCACCGGCTCGAACACTGCCAGCTCATCGCCGAGGTTGGCGCCGGGAGCGATGCCCAGGCCGCCGACCAGCCCGGCGCAGAGGTCGGACAGTATGTCACCGTAGAGGTTGGGCAGGACGAGGATGTCGTACAGCTCCGGCTTCTGCACGAGCTGCATCGTCATGTTGTCCACCAGCACCTCCTGGTATTCGATGTCTTTGTAGCCTTCCGCCACCCTGCGGGCCACGGCGAAGAAGAGGCCGTCCGTGAACTTCATGATGTTGTCCTTGGCCACGGCGGTCACCTTCTTGCGTCCGAACTGGCGGGCGTACTCGAAGGCGAAGCGGACGATGCGCTCACTGCCGTACTCGGAGATGATCTTGAGGGAGAGGCCGGCGTCCTCGCGGATCGGGCCCAGGTCGGCGGCGACCGTGATCTCGGATATCTTGGCGATCGCCGGGTCGCCCTGCTCGAACTCCACGCCCGCGTACAGGTCCTCGTGGTTTTCACGCACGGTCACCAGGTCGACGTCCTGGTATCGGGAACGGACTCCGGGGTAGTACCTGGCCGGGCGCACGCAGGCGTAGAGATCGAGTATCTTGCGCAAGGCCACGTTGACGGAGCGGAAGCCGCCGCCGCGGGGAGTGGTTATCGGCCCCTTGATGGCGACCTTGTTCTTGCGGATAGACGCCAGGACTTCGTCGGGGAGGACGGAGCCGTACTTCTCGGCGGCGTCGATGCCGGCCTCCTGGACATCCCAATCGAATTGAACGCCGGTGGCCTCTAGGACGCGGACGGTGGCTTCGCTGATCTCGGGGCCGGTGCCGTCACCCGGTATGAGCGTGATCCTGTGGGGCATGCGGTATTCTTTCGCTAGCCGGGGTGGCCGCGCCTATGATAGCAAACACGCGGCGCTATAGGATAGGTTGCGGGTCTGAGACTGGACGCCGCTTAGCCCGCGCGGGCTTTAATGTGGTTCAGCAAGCCGCCCTCCCGAAGCACCTCCACCTGGCGCTCGCTCAGGTTGTGGCGGGCGGTGAACTCGTAGCCCTGAGTGGTGTTGCGGACGATCACCTCGCCGCTGCCCACGGCATCGCGCACGTCCGGTATCTCCAGCACGTCGTCCACGTTGATGCGGTCGTAGTCACCATCCTTGACGAAGACGAGTGGCAGTATGCCAAAGTTCACCAGGTTCGTGTGGTGCATGCGGGCGTAAGTCTTGGCCAGCACAGCCTTCACCCCTAGGTACATCGGCGCCAACGCCGCGTGCTCGCGGCTGGAGCCCTGCCCGTAGTTTGATCCGCCGACGATGATGCTGGCGCCGGCCGCCTTCGCCTTGGCCGGGAACTCCGGATCAACGTAGTGGAAGACGTACTCGGAGATGGCGGGGATGTTGGAGCGCAGGGGGAGGATCTTGGAGCCCGCGGGCAGGATATGGTCTGTGCTAACGTTGTCCTCCAGCTTGATGAGAACTGTCGCCTTGATCGTCTGCGCCAGCGGCTCCGCCAGGGGTAGCGGCTTGATGTTGGGGCCGCGTGCCACCTCCGCGTCTCCGTTTTTCGGCGGCGGTATGATCAAGTCGTCGTCGATGATGAACTCACCCGGCGCCTCGACCGGCGGCGCCTCTCCCCACTTACGGGGGTCCGTAATCTCGCCGGTGAGAGCGGAGACGGCGGCCACCTCCGGGCTGGCCAGGTACACCTTATCGCCTGTGGTGCCGGAGCGGCCGGGGAAGTTACGGTTGAAGGTGCGCAGGGAGGCCACGTCCGATGGCGGCGCCTGGCCCATGCCGATGCAAGGGCCGCAGGCGGACTCCAGGATGCGGGCGCCGGACTCGATGAGGTCGGCCAGTGCGCCCGTGCGGGCGATCATCGTGAATACCTGCCGCGAGCCGGGGGTGACGGTCATACTCAGGTTGGAGCTGACCTTCTTCCCCTTGAGCACTGCCGCGCTCACCGCCAGGTCGTGGTAGGAGGAGTTGGTGCAAGAGCCGATGCAGACCTGAGCCAGCTTCGTTCCCTCGACCTCCTCGATCGGCACGACGTTGTCCGGGCTCTGCGGGCGCGCTACCATCGGCCCCAGCTTGTTCAGGTCAACCTCGACAACCTCGTCGTATTCGGAGTCTGGGTCGGCGCTTGTCGGTCGCCACATCTCCTCCCGCTTCTGGGCGCGGAAGTACTCGCGGGTGCGCTCGTCGGAGGGGAAGATGGAGGTGGTGGCTCCCAGTTCGGCGCCCATGTTGGTGATGGTGCTGCGTTCAGGAACGCTGAGCGAGGCCACGCCCTCGCCATAGTACTCGAATATCTTGCCCACGCCGCCCTTTACGGTAAGACGGCGCAGCAGCTCGAAGATGATGTCCTTGGCGGCCACCCAGGGCTGCAGCCGTCCCTTCAGGTGCACGCCCACAACCTTAGGCGTCGTCAGATAGTAGGGTCCGCCGCCCATAGCGATCGCCACGTCAAGGCCGCCGGCGCCCATCGCCAGCATGCCGGCGCCGCCGGACGTCGGCGTGTGGCTGTCCGAGCCGAGGAGCAGGTCGCCGGGGGAGCTGAAGCGCTCCAGGTGTACCTGGTGGCAGATGCCGTTGCCCGGCCGCGAGAAGTAGATGCCGTACTTGGCTGCTACCGTCTGGAGGAAGCGGTGGTCATCCGCGTTCTCGAAGCCGGTTTGGAGCATGTTGTGGTCGATGTAGGAGACGGAGAGCTTGGTTCGCACCCTGGGTATCTCCATCGCCTCGAACTGGAGGTAGGCCATCGTTCCCGTGGCGTCCTGGGTTAGCGTCTGGTCCACCCGTACGGCGATCTCGGCGCCGGGCTCCAGCTCGCCGGAGACGAGGTGGTCGGCAAGGGTCTTCCGGGTCAGGTTCTGGCCCAACTTCACTCTTTCTAGGGGCTATGAACTAGCGCTAGCTGAAGCGCTGAAGGTACTCCGCCAGGTCAAACTGCTTGGTCTCAGGCTCAAACTGACGGACCGCCGTGCTGAAGCTCTGGCGCTCTTCTTGATAGAAGACGCCCAGGTGTACCTTCTCCTCAGTGAGCGCCAGGTCGATGGCGGACTTCAGGTTTTGCCGATCCCAGTCAGACGGCAACTGTTCGACGTGTTGGTCATAGAAGTCGTACGTGTTGAAGAACTCGGTGCAGGGGCTTTGGACGTGAACGAAGGAGAACCCTGGATGCTTGACCCCCTGCACGATAAGGTCGGTCAGGTCCTTCGGCTTGGCCGAATAGCCGCGGGCGACGAACGTGGCGCCGTTGGCGAGGGCGTACAGTACAGGGGCCATCGGCTTGGCGATGACGCCGTAAGGGGTGGTCTTGGTCTTGTGGCCCATGAGGGACGTTGGCGAGGCCTGGGCCTTGGTGAGGCCGTAGGTCTGGTTGTCCATCAGGACGCAGGTGATGTCCACGTTGCGTGCGGCGGCGTGCGGGAAGTGACCGGCGCCGATCGACATCAGGTCGCCGTCGCCGCCCATCGCCAGGATCGTGAGGTTAGGGTTGGCGAGCTTCATACCGGTGGCGATTGGCAGGGTGCGGCCGTGAACCCCGTGAAAGCCGAAAGTGCTCATGAAGTACGGCGTCCGGCTGGAACAGCCGATGCCGGCCGCGACCACGACGTCCTGCGGCTGGAGCTGAAGGGCGGCCAGCGCCTTGTAAGTCGCGCTCAATACACCGAAGTCGCCGCAGCCGGGGCACCAGATGGGCTTGTCGCCGCTCTTGTAGTCCTTAACGGTAAGGGCGGCTGCCTCGGTTGCTGTTGCAACTTTGGTGGCATCAGGCATGGACTAGAACCTCCTGGATCTTCTTGTAAATCTCGCCCGGCGTGAACGGCAGGCCGCCGATCTTATTGAACCGTATCGGCTTCACCCCCAGGGTCGCCGTCAGGTGATGGGCGAACTGCCCCTGATAGTTGATCTCCGGTACCAGCACGCGGTCTACCGAGGCGATGAACTCATTGAGCCTCTCCTCCGGCAACGGGTTGAGCACCCGCGGGTGCATCGCCGCTACCTTGAGGCCGTCAGCGAGGGCACGGTCCACGGCCTCGCGGATGGAGCCCTGGGTGGCTCCCCAGCCTATGATGCCGATATCGGCGTGCTCGGGGCCATAGCGGGGACACAGCTCCGCGTTGTCGGTCTCCAGCCGTGCGGCCTCAAGCTTGCGAAATCGCTTTGCGGTCATCATTTCGTGGGTTTTCGGCGATAGGCGCGGGTGGCCTCGCTCGTCGTGCTCCAGGCCCGGGGCGACGTACGTGTGAGGATCCAGGCCGGGCACGGCCATCGGGGAGACGCCGTTATCGGTGATCTGGTAGCGAAGGTAGTCCTCTGGGCTCGTCCCGTTAGGCCGGATGCGGTCCACTACGGGGAAGACGTCCGTATCGACTTCCCGGATGGTTTCGGTGCGGTGGGACAGAGACTGGTCGGAGAGAAGTATGACGGGACACTGGTACTTCTCGGCCAGGCCGAACGCCAGCACCGAAATCCGGAAGCAGTTCTGTACCGAAGCGGGAGCCAGCACTATGCGGGGAAAGTCGCCATGGCCGCCGTATAGCGCCTGGAACAGGTCACTCTGCTCCAGCCTGGTGGGCATGCCCGTGCTGGGCCCGGAGCGCTGCGAGTTCACGATGACGATCGGTATCTCGGCCATGGAGGCCAGCCCCATCAGCTCCGTCATCAGGGAGAAGCCCGGCCCGGAGGTCGCGGTCATCGCCTTAGTGCCGGCGTAGGAGGCGCCGATAACCGAGGCTATTGACGCCATCTCGTCCTCGGCCTGAAAGCATACGCCCCCGAAGCGCGGTAGCTGGCTGGCCATCGTCTCCAGGATGTCGGAAGCCGGCGTGATGGGGTAGCCGGCGAAGTAGCGGCAGCCGGCATGAAGGGCGCCGGCGGTGATGGCATCGTTGCCGGTCATCACCAGCCGCGCGATGTGGTCGGCGGTACCCAGCCAGAACTTGTCTTCTTTCTTCATGGTCCTCGTGTATTCGTATCCGTGGTGCAGCGCCTGGATGTTCTTCTCCATGAACTCAGCGCGGCGCTTGTAGCGGGTCTTGACCATCTCCTCCAGTGATGCCGGCGGAAGCCCAAACAGCCCCGCCATCACCCCCAGGATAAGCACGTTAGTGCCGCGTACAAACTCCAGCTCCTCACGCGCGATCTTCTGGAAGGGGATGCCGTAGCGGATGATGTTGCTATCCGCGTCCGGCTGCACCAGGCCCGAGTCGTAAATGAGGACACCGCCCTCGTTCAGGTTTGGGCGGTGCATCTCGTACGCCTCCTGATCGAAAGCGATCAGGATGTCGCAGCCGTCGCCGATGGAGTAGACCGGCTTATTGGAGATGCGGACCTGGAACCAGGCGTGTCCGCCTTTGATCTCGGATGGATAGGTGCGGAAGGTGAAAGTCTGGAAGCCTATGCGGGCGGCGGCTGTCGTGAAGTTCTCGCCGGTACTGATGACACCGCCTATCGCGGTATCCCCGCCGATTCGGATGATAAAATCATCCCTGGCCACGCCACGTCCCCCTTCTACATACTCTGCTCCCTGCGATGGGGGGAGCCAGGTCACGCTCCGTTGTTGGACAGACAGCTTTCGTCAGGAAAAGGCCCTGGGCGCTGCCCTTTAGTCGGTCACAAAAGTCGATCAATTTGGGAAGCTCAGGCTTAGTTTAACACTCTAGATTGGCTGTGTCTTCCGCCCCCCACTCTTTCCTATACGACGTGTTGTATAATTTTGGCGTTCCTACCTCGCGTTAGCAATATAGGGAGCGTCCAATGCCAGTGAAAGCCTACGTCTTGGTGGTCACCGATCCCGGTAAGACGAGACGCGTCAAGCAGGCGATGCGTGATGTCCCCGGCATCATTGAGCTGCACGAAGTGATGGGCCCCTATGACATCGTGGTGGAGATCGAGGTGGCGAACCTTCAGGAGATCCCTCCGATCCTGGGCGAGAAGATACGCAGCATCGAAGGGATTGAGAGCACGACCTCTCTGGTCACGCTGCCTGACTAGGCGCCCCTAGTCCAGGTCCAGGATAATCAGCAGGTCGCCCTCGCCCACGCGGGCGCCGGCGGCCACCGCTACCTCCTTGACGGTGCCGCTTGCCGGGGCCAGCACCTCGTTCTCCATCTTCATCGCCTCAATGATGAGGAGGACGTCGCCCTCCTTCACCTTCTTGCCCGGCTCCACGTCTACTCGGATGATGCGGCCGGTCATACGAGAAGTGATGGCCCCGGCGCCACCCGGAGGCGTGGGGCGCTTAGGAGCGCCGCTGGCTGGACGGCGGGCGGCTGCTGCCCCCTTCAGCTCTACCTCATACTCCTTGGCATCCACCAGTACCTTTATCGGGCCCTCTGCCGCGGCGTCAGGCGGCAGATGCACCTGATAGGGGCGCTCGTTGACGTAGACCGTGACGATGTCACCCTGGCGCACTACCCGCACCGAGTAGTCGACGCCCCCCACGCCCACGCTGTCCTCCCCCGGCTGGACTTCGAACTCCTGCCCCTGAACGACTATCTTCATTAGCGCCCCCTGAGCAGGCGCTGACGCCCTGCCTGCTTCCAGGGCGAGCGTGTGCTGCCGTCCGTCCCAGTGGGGGCTGACTCATCGGCCTTGCGCATGTGGCTGAGCGCTGCGGCGAGAGCGGCGACGATCTCGTTCTCGATGCCGGCGCCACCGGCCCGCCACTCCAGGAAATCGCGCACCACCTGGGGGAATAGGACCGAGGAGACGATGTCCTCCTCGCTGGTGGCGAGCTTGCCAATCTCCTTCTTCGCGTTGGCCATCTCCGGCTTGATGTGGTCGGCGGGGCGGCCCGTGATCGGCTTGGCGTCCGCGGCGATGGCTCGCTGCGCTTCCTTGTCGACCGGGGCGGGCGAGGCGCCGTACTGACCTAGGACGTAGGCGCGGCTCTCCTTGGTGACCTGCTTGTAGCGCTGGCCGAACAGCGCGTTCAGGACGGCCTGCGTACCTACAATCTGGCTGGTAGGCGTCACCAGGGGCGGGTAGCCGAAATCCGCACGCACGCGGGGAATCTCACCCAGGACGTCCTTCAGCTTGTCCAGGGCGCCCTGGTCGCGGAGCTGGGAGACGAGGTTGGAGATCATGCCGCCGGGCACCTGGTGCAGGAGCACCCCTGCATCCACTCGCACGTTGCCCTCGAAGGCGGCGTACTTCTTGCGCACGTCCGCGAAGTAGTCGGAGATGTGGGTGAGCTGCTCCAGGTCCAGCTTCGCATCGTGCTCCGTGCCCTCAAACGTGGCGACGGTGGACTCGCAGGAAGGCTGTGACGTGCCCTGGGAGAGGCTGGAGATCGCGCAGTCGATGACGTCCATGCCGGCCTCGATTGCCTTGACATAAGACATCTCGGCCATGCCGCTGGTGCAGTGACAGTGGAGCTGGAGGGGAACGTTCACCGCCTCCTTGATGCGCTTCGTGATCTCGTAGGCGTCGTACGGGTGCAGCAGGCCTGCCATGTCTTTGAGGCAGATGGAGTCGGAGCCCATCTGCACCAGCTCCTTCGCCATCTTGACGTACGTATCGATGGTGTGCACAGGGCTGATCGTGTAGCAGATCGTGCCCTGAACGTGCCCGCCGGCGCGTTTAACGGCGCGGATGGCGGTCTCCAGGTTGCGCAGGTCGTTCACCGCATCGAAGATGCGGAAGATGTCCATGCCGTTCTTCACGGCCAGCTCGATGAACTTCTCCACAACGTCGTCCGCGTAGTGGCGGTAGCCGACGACGTTCTGGCCCCGGAGCAGCATCTGCGTGGGCGTCTTCTTGAACCGCTTCTTGAGCGCGCGCAGCCGCTCCCAGGGATCGTCGTGCAGGAAGCGGAGCGCGGTGTCGAAGGTGGCGCCGCCCCATATCTCCACCGAGTGATAGCCGACCGAGTCGATCTCCTCAGCGATGGGCAGCATGTCCTCCGTGCGCATACGCGTCGCCAGGAGCGACTGGTGAGCGTCGCGCAGGGTGGTGTCGGTGATCTTCACGCCCATAGCTGCGGCCTACAGTGGTATGTTGCCGTGTTTCTTGGGTGGGTTGCTGTCCGTCTTATTCTGCAGCATCTCCAGGGCGCGGATGATCTTGAGGCGTGTCTGGTGCGGCTCGATGACGTCGTCGATGAAGCCGCGTGACGCAGTCACGTAAGGGTTGGCGAACTGCTGGCGATACTGGTCCACCAGCTCCTTGCGCTTGGCCTCGGCGTCGTCGGCGGCCTCGATCTCGCGACGGAAGATAATGTTCACCGCGCCGTCGGGCCCCATGACCGCGATCTCGGCGGCAGGCCAGGCCATGTTAACGTCCGCCCGCAGGTGCTTGGAGCCCATAACGTCGTAGGCGCCGCCGTACGCCTTGCGGATGATCACCGTCACCTTGGGGACTGTGGCCTCAGCGTAGGCGTAGATCAGCTTGGCGCCGTGCGTGATGATGCCGCCGTACTCCTGGCCGGTGCCGGGCAGATAGCCGGGCACGTCAACCAGCGTGACGATGGGCACGTTAAACGCATCGCAGAAGCGGACGAAGCGGGCGGCCTTGCGAGAGGAGTCGACGTCCAGGATACCGGCCAGGGCGACCGGGTTGTTCGCCACGATACCCACCGCCCTGCCGCCCATGCGGGCGAAGCCGACGGCGATGTTAGTGGCCCAGAACGGGTGCACCTCCAGGAAGTCGCCGTCGTCGACGATTGAGTAGATGACATCATGGGCGTCGTACGGCTTCGAGGGGTCAGCGGGGACGATGGAGGCGAGGTCGTCGCAGCTGCGGGTCGGGTCGTCCACGGGCTCGGCGTAGGGAGGGTCCTCCATGTTGTTGGCAGGAAGGAACGAGAGCAGGCGTTGCACCTCAGCCAGGCACTCTTCCTCGCCTTCGATGGCGAAGTGGGCGACGCCGCTCTTGGAGGAGTGGACCTGAGCTCCGCCCAGCTCCTCGTGTGTGACCTCCTCCTGAGTGACGGCGCGGATAACATCCGGGCCGGTGATGTACATCTGGGAAGTGCCTGCGACCATAAAAATGAAATCGGTGATCGCCGGGGAGTAGACAGCGCCGCCGGCGCAGGGGCCCATGATCACTGATATCTGCGGCACCACCCCTGAAGCTAGCGTGTTGTGGAGGAAGATATCGCCGTAGCCTTTGAGAGCGACGACGCCTTCCTGGATGCGGGCGCCGCCGGAGTCATTAATGCCGATGAGGGGAGCGCCGTTCTTCATCGACAGGTCCATCACCTTGCAAATCTTCTCGGACACCACCTCGGAGAGAGAGCCGCCGAAGACGGTGAAGTCCTGGGAGTAGACGTACACCAGGCGGCCGTCCACCTTGCCGTAGCCTGTGACCACGGCGTCGCCATAATACTTTTGCTTGTCGAGGCCGAAATCTAGGCTGCGGTGAACCACCAACGAGTCCAACTCCTCGAACGTGTCGTCGTCCAGGAGGATGTTGAGGCGCTCGCGGGCGGTAAGCTTGCCGCGTTTGTGCTGGGCCTCTATGCGCTCCTCACCGCCGCCCAGTTGGGCGAGCTCTTTGAGGCGCTGTAGTTCGCTGGCTTTCTCGTCGATGGCCATAGTAGTGACTATACGCGAAGCGCTACCCGATAGCGGACGTCTATCGCGCGACCGATGTTAGCATACGCCCTTCGGGCCCGCAACTTGAGGCTACTGCGGTATCTTCAGCTCTTGACCCACGTGCAGGCTCGTCGGGTCATCGATGCCGTTGAACTCTAGGAGGTCCGTGACATCCACGCCGCATGTCTCGGCTATCGTATAAGGGACGTCCCCGGACTGGACGGTGTACGTGTCACCGCACTCGCCGGGCGTGACCTGATCGCCGTTCTGGTCCCCATCCCCGTTTGCCTCTCCTTCGTCCTGGTTGGTGGGAGTCAGGATATCCGGCTCCAGGATGATGGCCTCCGGCGGATTAGCCCAGGGGGTGGCTGTGGGCACGGAGCTGGGGTCGGTCAGGCTGCCCGGAGACGACAGTCCATCGCCGTCTCCGCCGCAGGCGGCCACCAGCAGCAGGCCTAGGGCCAGTGCGAACAGCGGCAGAAGAAGCGTACGGGCGGTCATGGGCGTCGCGCGCATAGTACAGCAGAGGAGGCGCGGGGGCAAGCGGCCTAGCGGCCGCGCAGCAACTCTTCGATTACCGCCAGGCCCGCATCGCCGATCTCCGCCATGCGGCTGGGCTCCACATGTTGAGATTGGTCCTCCGCCGTATGGTAGCGTGGGTCGTCGGCGACGACATCGAAGAAGCTGTGGAGGAAGATCGCCGGGATCCCGGCCGCGGCGAACGGTGCGTGATCGCTCCCCGACATGTCGGACGAGTTGCGGATGTAGTCCAGGCCGCGCTCCTCAGCCTCCGCCACAGCGATGTCGGTGATGCTGAGGGAGCCGCTCAGCAGCCAATTCGTGCCCACGCCCACCATGTCGAAGTTGAGCATCGCCTCCAGCGTCTCACTCTCGAGAGTGGTCAGCAGGGCCACGAAGCGGCTGCTGCCGATGAGGCCGGCCTCCTCGGCGCCGAACAGCACGAAGCACACATCGTCGAACTCCCCATCAGCAGCCAGGACGCGCGCCATCTCCACCACCGTGGCGGTGCCGGAGGCGTTGTCGTTAGCGCCGGGGCCTCCAGGTACCGAGTCGTAGTGGCCCCCGGCCACCACCCGGCATTCGCCGTCCGGCGGCCGGGCGATCACGTTCTGGGAGTCGCGCGGGCCGGCCTCCGTCAGCACCGTCAGGCGAACGGATACCGGCCCGGACTGCATCTTTGCCAGGAGCGCCTCGCCGTCCTCCTGAGACATCGCCACGGCGGGGATTTCAGAAAGCTCGGAGAGGTCGCCACCGAACAGGCCGGGCCCGTTGTTGTAGATGACGGCGCCAACGGCGCCCGCGTTGGCCGCGTTGGCCACTTTCTCTGAGAAACGCAGCGTGCCCCGCTGGATGAGGGCGATCTTGCCTGCGGTGTTAGCGGGGAAGTCGCCCGGCCTGCCGATGTCAGCGCCCGCAAGGGGCCCTTCCACGACGCCGTTCGCGCTGGGGTCGAACGGGTACACCGCGGGTGAGGGTGCCTGGGGCGATAGCACCTCCAGGCCGCTGCCGGCGTCAACGAAGACATCGTACGAGAACGGCTGCAGCTCGATCTCGTAGCCGAAGGCCTGGAGCTGGTCGCGCAAGTAGCGCGCCGCCTTGTCCTCGGCATCTGTGCCCGCGGGCCGCGGGCCGATCTCCAGGGCTAGTGCCTCCACGTGAGCGAAGGCGCGCGCGGGGTCGAACGCGACCGGGCCGAGTTCAGAGCTGCCGTGCGTGGATGGCGAGGGTGTGGGGGCCGGTGTAGCGGTGGGAGCGACGGTGGGTGATGGTGGGGGCGTCGAGTCGCCGTTGCAGGCGGCAAGTAGGACGAGGCCAGCGACCCCGGCGAGGCCGGCTGCTGTGAGGAGTCTCAAGGTAAGTGAACGTCTAACGACGGGGGCGCCAGCGCTTCCACCAGGAGCCGCCCGGCTCGTCCAGGTCCATCGGCTGGCCGCGCCAGCGCTTCTCCGGCACGCGAGAGGCGGACTGTCGGCGCAGGGAGAAGATAAACGCAGCGATGAACACCAGAATGCCGCCGAAGATCAGGATGCCGCCGATGTTGGAGTTGCGAAAGCCATAGTAGGCGATGACGATAACTGCGATCGCTATCAGCAGGACCTGGCCGATGCCGATACGTGGCCAGGGTATGCTGGAGATCGCCTCGCCTACGCCGCCTACGGCGTTGGCGACACGCCGGCGGATGCGGCTCCAGCGCGATCGTTTGGGCGGAAACTGATTGATCTGGGCCAGAACCTCTTCGATGTCGCGTTCGAGCTTGCTAGACATAGATAGTATCTCGCTATCGAAGGCGGGGTAGCGACCGTTCCCTCCTATTCTACTCCCGCGCGCCTGGCCTGGGAAGGTAAGCGGACGGCCGTCCGGCGTCGCCCTTGTTACTTTACGGCGGGTTGGCAATAATAGACGCAATTCACGGCCGGAGGCGTGTATGGACTGGCGAGAAGAGTACAAGCGCAGGCTGACCTCGGCGGAGGAAGCCGTCAAGGTCGTCAGTGAGGACGACTTGGTGGTGATACCTATCGCCGGCCCGCGGGTGTTGCCCCAGGCGCTGTTCCGCCACTGTCAGGAGGCGGGCGCTATAGACCTGCGCCTCTCCGCTCCCCTGAGCGACCCGGGCTGGCTTCAGGCCGCCTGGCAGGAGGTGTTCCGGCTGGAGTTCGAGGTGTTCATCGGCGACTTCGCGCGGCCGGTGATGGACGAGGGCCGGGCGACGTACCAGCCCAACCTTTTCTCGCTGGCGCACAAGCCCCTGGACGACGGCCGTCCGGAGGCCCGCCGGCCTGACGTGTTCATGACCGCCGTGACGCCCCCGGATGACGAGGGCTACGTCAGCTTCGGGGCGCACAACTGGAACAAGCGCGGCTACGTCCAGCGTTCGCGCAAGACCATCGCCGAGGTCGATGCCGGGCTGCGTCCGGTGTGCGGCGACAACCGCGTGCACGTGACGGAGTTTGAGCACTTCGTGGAGGTGCCGCCGCTTCAGATCACGCGGGGGATGGTGAAGGCGTGGCTCAGCCGCGTTGAGGACGAGGCGTTGCGGGCGGAGTACGAATCGATTGTGGACGAGCTGAAGAGCATGGAACGGCTCATCATCATCGGGCCGGTGATGACGCGGGTGCCGCCGGAGCAGGTGCGTCGCGTCCTCGGCCTGGCGGAGCCGCCGGCGGCGGCGCAGGCGATCGCCGGCTACGTGCGCGAGCTGGTGCCGGACGGCGCTACCATCCAGATCGGGATCGGCGAGCCCAGCATGTACCTGGTCCGCGCCGGCGCCTTCGATGGCAAGTCAGACCTGGGGATACATACGGAGATGGCGGCGCCGGGGCTGGCCAAGCTGGTGCGGGAGGGTGTCATCAACGGCAGCCGTAAGACGCTGCACCAGGGTAAGGCGGTGGCCGTCGCCTGGTCCGGCTCCGACGAGGAAGACCTGGAGATCATCGCCGAAAACCCGGACTTCGAGGTGTACGACCCGGAGTACCTGCTGGACGTGCGTACCCTCGCCCAGAACGATAACTTCTATGCCATGAACAACGCCCTGTCCATAGACCTCATCGGCCAGATCAACTCGGAGAGCGTGTTCGGCCCCCGGATGATCAACGGCACCGGCGGCCAGCCGGAGGCTCACCTCGGGGGCGTGCTGTCCAAGGGCGGCCGGGCCATCACTCTTCTGCCCTCTACGGCGCTGGAGGGCGGGGTCTCCCGTGTCGTCGCTCAGCATGAAGCCGGGTCCATCGTGACCATCCCTCGCTTCTTCGCTGACACGGTGGTGACGGAGCATGGGATCGCACGGCTGATGGGGAAGAACCACCGCCAGCGGGCGCGTGAGCTCATCGCCGTCGCCCATCCTGACTTCCGCGCTGAACTGACCCGGGAAGCGGAGAGGCTGCTGGGGTAGGCCCGACTGAGATGCGCATTATGCTTCGGAAGCTGTTCGAGCGCCCGCGGGTGCGGGTGGCGGGGGAGCGTCCCGCCGAGTATGGAGCGCGGACGGTGGCTCTCCAGGTGGACGGGATGGTGTGCGATGTCTGAGCGGGCCGCGTGAGACGTGCCCTGGAGGGGCTCGAGGGCGTGGACAGGGTGGAGGTCGATCTGGCCTCGGGCGAGGCGGTCGTAGACGTCGGCGGCGAGATGACCAATGAGGAGCTGGTGAAGGCCGTGGGAGGTAAAGTAATCTTATCGTGGGCCAGGGATCGCTTGGCTCGCTCTAGATTGGTGGACCGATGAAAGTTGGAGCGCACGTCAAGGCCAGCGGCGGCGTGGACAAGGCGATCGGCCGCGCGGAGGATATCGGCGCGGAGACGATCCAGATATTCAGCGGCGCTCCCCAGGCCTGGCGGCGCAAGGAGTACCGACCGGAGGAGGTGGAGGCGTATAAGGCGGGCGCGGCGGAGAAGGGAATCGGGCCCGCGTTCATTCACGGCGTCTACCTGGTGAACTTGGCGACCGATAAGGAAGAGAACCTGGCGAAGTCTCTGGACGCCCTTGTGCATGATATGAACGTTTGCCACCTGCTGGGCGTAAAGGGCGTCATCTTCCATATCGGCAGCCACCGCGGTGCCGGCTATGAGCAAGTGTTTCGCCAGGTCGTGGAGTCCGTCCGCAAGATCGTTGACGCGACGCCGGAGGACACCTGGCTCATACTGGAGAACAGCGCTGGCATGGGCGGCTCTATCGGCTCCAAGTTCGAAGAGCTGGGCAGGATCATCCGCGAGGCGGGCAGCCTACGGGTGAAGGTCTGCCTGGACACGCAGCACTCCTTCGCCGCTGGCTACGACCTGAAGACGAAGGACGGCCTTGTGGCGGCGATGTCGGAATTCGAGGCCGAGGTGGGGCTAGACCGGCTGGTCGCCGTCCATGCCAACGACTCCAAGTGCCCGCTGGCAGGCGGCGTTGACCGGCACGAGAACATTGGTGAGGGACACATCGGGTTGGACGGTTTCCAGAACATCATGTCTCATCCGGCGTTCAGAGACGTGCCCTTCCTGCTGGAGACGCCGGGCTTCGATAATCAGGGTCCGGATCAGCGCAACGTTGAGATCCTGAAGCGCCTACGGGAGAAGGCAGGCCTCTCCTAGCCTGTCGCCTCTGGCGACGTTCGCCCGCCGGCTGCTGCCCGTCTGGCCGCGCTCAGGATTAGCGACGCCCGAACAGCCCCTTCTTCTTCAGCCCCAGGAACTGCAGCACGCCGGAAAGGAACGCCTCCGGCTGCTCAATAAAGGGGTAGTGGCCGCTGTTCTCGATCATCAGGAGTTTGCCGTGGGGCAGTGCGTCCGCCGTCTCGCGGGCCCGCTCTGGAGTAACGCTGAGGTCGCTGTCTCCCGCTACTACCAGGGTAGGAACCTGAATCTCGCTCAGCCGGGGCCGCAGGTCAAAACCCTCTAAGCTGTCCCAGACCGCCTGCGTCTCCGGCCCGAACTGCACCGAATCCAATCCCAGCTCCGATACTCGCGCTGGGTCGTGGAAATAGATAGGCGCCAGCAGCTCCAGGCTTCTCCGCATTACATGGTCAGACGGCTTGCTCTCCTGGAGCGAGCTCAGCTCGGTGAGCGCCTCCTGCTCCAGCTGGCTCGGCAGGGCTTCCTCCACGTCCTGGATGAAGTCATGGCTGGTGGGGGCGCAGACCAGTATCAGGTGAGTAAGGAGTTCTGGGTGAGCGAGGGCGAAGTGAAGGGCGACGATACCACCGAAGCTGTGCCCCAAAAGGGCGAACGGCCTCACATCCAGCGTCTTCGCCAGGGCGTCTAAATCGCCGACGAACTGATCGATCTTATAGGGGTCCGACCCCTGGGGGGAGGCGGAACGGCCACTGCCCCGGTGGTCATAGCAGATGAGCTGCGTGTGTTGGGTCAGCGGACTCAGGTGGGGCGCAATGACTGTCTGGTCCAAGCCCGGCCCGCCGTGATGCACAATGAGCGGTAAGCCTTCCCCCTCCTGCGTGCAGTAGAGGTCTACGCTGACTAGAAGCATAGTTCGGGCTGTGACCATGGCGTTATCCGATGAATTGAATTCTTCGCCCTATGGCGGTTGGTTCAGGAAGGAACATCACTACAATAGACGCTCAAGTTTACCTATTGATACATCTGTGGCTCCGACCAGTCTCAAAAAGGAAAACGCGCAGGGTCTAGGAAAAGTTAGGCGCGAAACCTCCGTGACGGATATCAGGCCACGGGCAGGCTGAGGGCGTACATCTTCGCTAAGGTATCGATGAACGCCTGCACGGTGCGGGGGCGCTTGCGGTGCTTCTTGTAGATAAGGGAGATAGGCCGATTCAGCGGCGGCGCGTCTACAATCTCAATCTTCACCAACATCCCCGCCTCCAGCTCCCGCTCGATAGTCACCAGCGGAACCAGCGCCACCCCCAGCCCCTCCTCCACCATGCGTTTGGTCGCCTCCAGGGAGTCCAGCTCCATGGCCACGTTGGGGACAACCCCTGCCTGGCGGAAGAAGCCGTGGATCAGGCCGAAGTAGGATGAGCCCCGGTCGAACAGGACGATGGGCTCGCTGGCGGCGTCCTCCACCGTGGCGGTGCCTCTGGCCGCGAAGGGGTGTTCCGGGTTGACGCTGAGCACGATCTCGTCATCGTACAGGTGGACCGTCTCTATGTCTGGGTGAGATAGGGAGCGCACGATTCCCACCTGGACCTCGTCCGCCTGAATCATCGTCAGCACCTGCTCGGAGCGGCCGGTGCGTATGGACACGTCAACGCCGCCGTACTGGCTGCGGAAGGTGTGGAGGATGCGCGGGAGGACGTAGGTTGAGATGGTAAGAGCGGAGCCGAGTTGGAGCGAGCCTAGCTGAACGTTTCGCACCTCGTCGATGGCGTCGCGCCCTTCCACCAGGGTCCGCAGGATCCGCTCGGCGTAGGGGAGAAAGGCGAGACCGGCGTCCGTCATGCGTACGCCGCGGCCGCCGCGTTCGAACAGCTCCTCGCCTACCTCGCGCTCAAGCGACTGAATGCGGGCGGTTATCGAGGGTTGGGTAAGCTGCAGCACCTCCGCCGCCCGGCTGAAGCTGTGGTGCGCGGATACTTGGACGAAGGCTTCTACTTGACCGAAGTCCATAAAATGTGCGTTCCAGGATGGAGCTATCGACAGCGCCTATAGGTGGGCGCAGAAAACTCTAACGGATTATATCACGAGATGCAAGTTTAAGGGAGTGCTGCGTATTCTTAGTGACGCTCGCTGCTGGGGCGGAAGGCGCCGCTCGTCTCGTGCGTCTTGAACCACTCGCTGTTCTTCTGGATGTAGCTCTTCGACTTCTCGGGGACGTCATCCTCGAAGTAGATCGCGTTCACCGGGCAGACAGACTCGCAGGCGGCGCAATCGATGCAGGTGTCTGGGTCGATGTAGTACTGCTCGTCGCCTTCGCTGCCGTGGATGCAATCGACGGGGCAGACGTCGACGCAGCTCTGGTCCTTGGTGCCGATGCAGGGGTCCGTGATGATGTACGCCATTCGTCCGTCTCTCCCCAGGTGGGCGTTGCGGCTATATTAGCCGCTACTTAGATCGTTAATCAAGCGGCGCCCGACCGTGGCCGTTAGTCCAGTGATAGCGCCGAAGGCTGCGCCGGCCGTACGCCCGGTTTCTTGACCGTGATATCGCCGCGGACGCGCGCCTGGCAGGCCAGGCGCAGGGTGCCTTCGCGCAGCGCCGTCTCGCCTCGCTCCTCGCTCAGCGTTTTGCGCTCGGAGCGGCCCAGGGGGTCCAGGTTCTCGGCCCCCTCCTCGATAGTGCAGGCGCAGGAGGTGCATATCCCCTCGCCGCCGCAGGTCGTGGGCCAGTAGAGGCCGTCGGCCCAGGCGGCCTCCATGATCGTCTGGCCTTCCTGGGCCTCGATGACGCGGTCCAGGGGCTGGATCGTGACTTTGGGCATGAGGTGGCTCGGGAGTTAGTTTAGCATGGGGGGTCAGCACTGCCACGTTCCGCTGGTTGCGGAAGGGATCATCGCAACCCCGCGCACTAGGTGCGCGCAGACGGTTCAAGCCGCCGACTTCAGTCGGCGGTATACCTCTCGTACCCCGCTGCCGTTGTGGTGTGGGGTTATCCCCGCTTGCAGACCGCAACCCCCCATCGCGTATACTGAGTGCGGCCTAGAATAGCAGCAGGAGGCGACACCAACGCATGAAGGACCTACCCCTAGGCGCCAGCGACGAGATGACCATCAAGACCACCCCGGAGATGGGCGTGGCCCACCTGCCCGTCCCCATGTACTCCACCCCCACCATGGTCGCCCACTTCGAGGGGGTCTGCCTGCAGCTACTCCAGAAGCACCTGGACTCCGGCGAGACCTCCGTCGGCTACCGCGTGGACATCAAGCACATGGCGCCCACGCCCATCGGCATGGACGTCACGGTCAAGGGGAAGGTGAAGGAGGTGGACGGCCGCAAGGTCGTGTTCGAAGTCGAAGCCTACAACGCGGGCGGCGCCAAGATCGGCGAAGGCATGCACGAGCGGCGGGTCATCGAGATGAGCCGCTTTGGCGGGCAGTCGTAGCCTCCATGCCCACGCCCAGCCTGGACGCGCTCCCCAAGGGCCACGAGCTACCGCCCTTCGCCTTCGAGCTGTCGCCGGAGTGGGTGCGGGAGTACGTCGTCGCCGTGGAAGATAAGGCGATTGGTGGTCTGGACGAGGGGCTGGTTCCCCCGATGGCTGTCACCGCCCTGGGCGTCCGCGCCCTGCTGGACGGCGCCAAGCTACCGCCCGGCACGATCCATCTGGGGCAGGAGATGAGCTTTCTCCGGCCCGTGCGCGTGGGCGAGCGCCTCTCCATCTCCGCCCGCGTCGTCAGCCGCGGCGAGCGCCAGGGCTGGGTGCTGATGGGCATCGAGCTCGATGTTCAGGGCGATGACCACGGCCCGGTCATGAAGGGCCGCGCCACCCTCACGATGCCGGCCGGCCAAGAAGGTGAGGGTCTGACATGACCCTGGACGTTGGCGCCGAGCTGACGCCGGTGGTGGTGGAGCTCACCCAGGACAAGATTGACCGCTACGCCCTCGCCGGCGGCGATGGCAACCCCCTGCACACGGATCCGGAGTTCGCCGCCAAGACCCAATTCGGGGGCACCATAGCGCACGGTATGCTCATCCTCGCCTACCTGTCAGAGATGATGACCGCCGCCTTCGGACGGGCCTGGGTCTCCGGCGGTCGGCTGAAGGTTCGCTTCAAGGCGCCGGCGCGACCGGGCGACACGGTGTCGGCGGTTGGTCGCGTCGTTCGCGCCGAGGGCGGCCGCACGGTGTGCGAGGTGGAGTGCCGTAATCAGCGGGACGAGGTGCTGGTGAGCGGCGAGGCGGAGGTGGTTACGTGACGAGGGCCGTCGTTACCGGCATCGGCTGCATGACGCCTATCGGCCAGGACGTAGGCGAGTTCTGGGGTAACCTCACCTCCGGACGCTCCGGCATCCGCCGCATCAGCCTGTTCGACCCCAGCGATCTCGACTGCCAGATCGCCGCTGAGGTGAAGGACTGGGACCCGAACCGCTACATGGACGCCAAGGTTGCCCGTAGGGCCGCCCGCTTCTCCCAGTTCGCTGTCGCCGCCGCACGACAGGCGGTCGACGATTCCGGGTTGCGCATTGACGATAGCAATCGGGACGATGTCGCCGTGGTGATGAACACCGGCGGCGGTGGCGTGGACGTCATCGTTAGCGGTCAGAAAGTGTTTCTCGAGAAGGGGCCGTCGCGTGTGGGGCCGATGACCGTGCCGGCGATGGCTCCCAACATGGCCTCCGCCCAGGTCGCGATGCATCTCGGCACGCACGGGCCTACCATCACGTCAGTGGCGGCCTGCGCCGCCGGCATCTTCGCCTTCGTCGAGGCGAAACGGCTCATCGATCTGGGTGAGGCCGAGGTCGTCGTCACCGGCGGCGCCGAGGCGAACATCATCGCCGTGGCGTTGGCGGCAATGGGCAACATGCGCGCACTCTCCACCCGTAACGATGAGCCGGAAAAGGCTTGTCGCCCCTTCGACCTCCACCGCGACGGTTTCGTCTACGGAGAGGGTGCCGCGGCCACAGTCGTGGAGAGCCTGGAGCACGCGCAGCGTCGCGGTGCCCGCATCTACGCCGAGTTGGCCGGAGGCGCCGTTACCAGCGATGCCTATCACGTGACTGCGCCGGAGCCCAGCGGCTACGGCGCGGCGCTGGCGATCACGCGTGCCCTCAGGCGCTCCGGCATCGAGCCAGATGAAGTCGATCTCATCGTCGCCCACGGCACCGGCAC
>CBDURB010000003.1:0-21559 GCA_965369585.1 uncultured bacterium | reverse complement strand
TTGGAGGCCTCCTGGCCATACTCCTGGTGGTGGCCATCGCCTGCGACGACGACGACGAGGGAGGCGGGACACCAGCCGCAGATGAGACCCCGGCCGAGCTCCAGACCGACTTCGGTGTCACCGACACCGAGATCACCCTGGGCATGAACATCGTCCAGAGCGGCAGCCTGGCCGCCACCTACTCGCCGATCTCGCCGGCCATGACGGCCTACTTCAGCAAGGTCAACGAGGAGGACGGCGGCGTCTGCGGCCGCACCATCACCTTCATCGTGGAGGACGACCAGTACAGCCCGGCGGCGGCGCTGGAGAGGGCCCGGAAGCTGGTAGACCAGGACGGGATCCTGGCCTTCGTCGGCAACCTGGGCACGGGGGCCAACCTCGGTTCCATCGCCTACATCAACGACCCCAACGAGGACGGCGACATGTCAGACGGCATCCCTGACCTGTGGCTGTCCGCCGGCGCCCCTATATTGCACGACCCCGTGAACTTCCCCTGGACCACCAGCTACATCCCCGACTACCAGATCGAGGGGCAGATCCTGGGCACCTACATCAACGAAAACCTCCCGGACCAGACCGCCGCCATCCTCTACCAGGCTGACCCCTTCGGCGAGCCCGGCCGCGACGGCTTCAAGGAGGTGTTTGCGGGCGAGGTCGTCGAAGAGCAGAGCTACGAGTCCACGGCCACCGAAATCACCTCTCAGATGGCCACCCTGCACGACGCCAACCCGGACATCCTCTACCTGTACTCCACCCCCGCCTTCACCGCCCAGGCCTTCGGCTACATGCTGGCCAACGCCTGGAGCCCCCAGGTGATCATGAGCTACGTCAACCCCGGGACCACGATGGCTAGCATTGTGGGCGGTGACGATGGCATAGAGGCGGGCTTCGAAAGGATTGCCGGCACCATCTCCACAATCTACGTCCTGGACCCGGTTGGCGACATCGACCACCCGGCCATGGTGGAGCACGCGCGGATAATGGAGACCTACAACGGCCCGCCCCTGGGCGGCCTCAGCGTCTACGCCCAGTCTCTGGCCGAGCTGATGGTTGAGACGCTGGAGATTGCCTGCGACAACAACAATATGACCCGGGGCGGCGTGCTCACGGCCGCCGAGTCCATCGAGGGCTTCAGCACCTCGCTCACTCGGCCGGGTATCGAGTTCAACACGAGCGCCACCAACCACCGCGCCATCCTGAGCCTCCAAGTGTACTCGGCCCAGGCTGACGGCACAGCCCTGATGTTGGGCGACGTCATCGCTGCGGAGTAAGCCCTCAGAAAGGCGATAGCAGAGGGCGCGGCCTCGAAAGTGGCCGCGCCCTCTTGTTGTCCCGCGTCTAAGCCCGGCCTAGCGGTGCGACGTCCGCATCTGGGCCAGCATCGCCAGACCCTTACGGGTGTCGCTAGCGACCCGCGCCGGGTCGGCGTTACTCACTCGGTGCTTAAATAGCCAGTATGTGAACTCGTGCAAGTCGCCCGCAGAGAGCTCGTCGCCGGAGAGTCCGCCCGCCTGACGGAACTTTTCTAACAGCTCCCGGCGGGTGGCGCCGTAGATGCGGCTACAGACCTCCTCGTCGATGTGGCCGTTCTCCCCTACCTGGCACAGCCGCTCCTTGTGCACCTCCTGAGCGACGCCTAGCTGTAGCGCCTGCTCCACCTTAACTCCGTAGAAGAAGTTAAGGTGTGCGCGGTGCTTAGCGGGCCCCAGCAGCCGGCGAAACTCCTCCTCAGACACCTCCATCGGAAAGCGTCCGTGCATCAAGAGCGCCTCGCGTTCATCCTCGGGCGTCACGTCCGCCAGCGCCTTACACAGCCGCTCCGCCAGCAGCAGCCAATCGAACGCCTCGCCGCCGATCAAGTAGCGGTAGCGGTGGCCGTCCACCTCTTCTTCGGCCAGCGGCCACTGCCCTGCCCCCTCCAGGACGGCTGTGAACCAGTGGCGCTCACCGCTCTCCACTAAACCCCGCAGCCGGGCGAGGAGGTCGTCTACCTGCGGCTTACAATCAGGGGATGCTGCGCGACGGGGCATCGTTCCAACCTTAGATAGACTGGGCGCTCCCGCAACACTTCTTGTACTTGCGTCCGCTGCCGCAGGGACAGGGCTCGTTGCGGCCCACCTTGCGGCCGGCGGCCGCCCCACCCGGGCGAGCCGTGGTGGCCGTGGCCGCTCCGCCCATCCTAACCGCCTGACCCGCCGCCGCGGCGCGCGCCTGTGCCGGCGTCGGCGTCTCCTTGGCTGGACCGCTCTCCTTCATCTGTCCGCTCGGAGGCTTGGGCGGCGCCGCCTGTGACACCAGCGAGGCGTGAAAGATACGCCTCACAACGTTCTGCCGGATATGGTCCGCCAGCTGCTCCCACATATCGTGGGCCTCACGCTTGAACTCCACCAGCGGGTCACGGCCCCCGTAGCCGCTCAGGCCTATGCCCTGGCGCATCTCGTCCAGCGCCGTCAGATGGTACACCCACAGCCGGTCGATGGTGCCCAGCATCACCAGCCGCTCCAGGGTCCGCGCCTTCTCTTCACCCAGCTCCTTCTCCTTCGCCTCGTAAGCCTCGCTGACGAAGGTCTGCACCTCCTCCATCATCTCTTCTCGACCCATCTCAGAGAAATGGCGCTCCGTGAAGTGGGCGGGCAGGGGTACGATCGTGCTCAGCTCAGCCAGGAGTGCACCCATATCCCACTCCTCCGCCCGCTCACCGGCAGCGAACGCCGCGAACGCCGACTCTACCTCCTCCTTGATCATGTCGGCCACGTTAGCGCGGATGTCCGCGCCCTCCAGGATCTTCCGGCGCTCTGCGTAGATCAGCGCGCGTTGGCGGTTCATCACATCGTCGTACTGGACTACGTGCTTGCGGATATCAAAGTTGTAACCCTCAACCTTGGTCTGGGCCTGCTCTATGGCGTTGGAGAGCATGCCGCTCACAAGAGGCGTGTCCTCATCCATGCCCATGTGTCCTAGAAAAGTGGCGACCCGTTCAGGCACGAACCGGCGCATCACCTCGTCATCGAACGAGACGAAGAAGCAAGAGCTGCCGGGGTCGCCCTGACGCCCGGCGCGCCCACGGAGCTGGTTATCGATGCGCCTGGCCTCGTGGCGTTCCGTGCCCACAATGTGGAGCCCGCCGGCCTCCACCACCTTGTCGTGATCCGCCTGCCACCGCTCTCGCGCCTCGTCACGGATCTTCCTCGCCTCCTCAGGGGACGCGGCCACCAGGTCAACGTTGCGTCTTCGCGCCAGCTCCTCCGCGATCTGCTCCGGGTTGCCGCCGAGGACGATGTCTGTGCCGCGGCCCGCCATGTTGGTGGCGATGGTAACGGCGCCGTAGCGACCGGCCTGAGAGATGATGATGGCCTCACGCTCGTGGTGCTTGGCGTTGAGGACCTGGGGCTCCTTGAGGGGACAGACCTTGTGATACTCCCCGCACTCCTCCATCTCACATTTCGACGTGCGCTTGAGGATCTCCGCCAGCTTCTCAGAGTTCTCGATGGACACGGTGCCTACGAGAGTAGGACGCCCCCCGGCGTGCATCTCCGATATCTCCTCCACTGCGGCCCGGTACTTCCCGTCATCTGACCGGAAGATGATGTCCGATTGGTCCTCACGGATCATGGGGCGGTGAGTGTCGACGACGAGCACGTCCAGACCGTAGATGGTGTGGAACTCCTCCCGCTCAGTCCAGGCCGTGCCGGTCATGCCGGCAAGCTTCTCGTACAGCCGGAAGTAGTTCTGGAGAGTGATGGTAGCGTAGGTTATGCTCTCCCGCTGGATGCGCACCCCCTCCTGCGCCTCCACCGCCTGGTGCAGCCCGTCCGACCAGCGGCGCCCCTGCATCAGACGCCCGGTGAACTCGTCCACGATGATCACTTCGCCGTCCTTCACCACGTAGTGATGGTCCCGTTGGTAGAGGAGTTGAGCGCGTAACGCCGCGTCCAGGAAGCGGGTGAGGCGGAAGTTCGCTGGGTCGTAGAGGTTGCGGATACCCAGAGCCTTCTCAACCTTCGAGGCGCCGTCATCGGTCAACGAGACGCTGCGGTGCTTGACGTCCACCACGAAGTCCGTCTCCGGCGAGAGCCTCGGCACGATCTTGGAGAAGGTGCGATATATCTCCTCCGTCTCCTCCGCCGGGCCGCTGATGATCAGCGGCGTGCGCGCCTCGTCCACGAGGATGTTGTCCACCTCGTCCACTATGGCGTAGTGCTGCGGCGTGTCAGGGCGCTGGGCGGTCCTGGACAGGTCAACCACCATGTTGTCACGCAGGTAATCGAACCCAAACTCGTTATTGGTTCCGTAAGTGATATCCGCCCGGTAGGCATCCCGCCGAGGGACCGGAACGAGGTAGCGCAGGCTGGGGTTATCCAGATTGGCGTCCGGGTCGTACAGGTAGGCGGAGTCGTGCTGGAGCACGCCCACGCTGAGGCCCAACGAGTGGTATATGGGCCCCATCCACTGCGCGTCGCGCTTGGCCAGGTAGTCGTTCACGGTGATCAGATGGGCACACTTGCCTTCCAGCGCATTGAGGTAGAGGGGCAGCGTGGCTGCCAACGTCTTCCCCTCACCGGTCTTCATCTCAGAGATCTTGCCCTTATGAAGGACGATACCGCCCAGTATCTGCACGTCGAAGTGGCGCAGGCCGATGCGCCTCTCTGAGGCCTCCCGCACAAGGGCGAACGCCTCCGGCAGAATATCGTCCAGCGTCTCACCCTCGCTGAGGCGGCCGCGGAACTCCTCGGTCTTCGCCCGCATGTCGGCGTCGGAGAGGTCGGTCATCTCCTCTGCCCGCTCGTTAACCTGCTGGGCGATAGGCCGAAGCTTGCGCAGCTCCTTCTCGTTGTAGTCGCCGCCGAGGGCCCTCTTAATCGCGCCTAAGACCATTCTTCTATCTGCACACCTTCCAGCTCTACCGATACGACGCGCCCACTAGGGGTATCGTTTCAATCATAGCAGCTTCGGGGCAGCGGAGGGGGCAGTCTGTGGCCGCCTGCTATTCGTCGAACAGGGCGCCCACGGACTGGCCGGTGTGGATGCGCCGGATCGCCTCCCCCAGCAGAGGGGCCACGGAGATAATCTTGAACTTCGGCAGCCGCTTCTCCGGCGACAGGGGAATCGTGTCCGTGAACACTAGCTCCTTGATGGGCGACTTCTCCAGCCGCTCCACGGCCGGTCCGGAAAGGATAGGGTGCGTGGCGGCAGCGTAGACCTCTTTCGCACCGTTGCGCAGCACCATCTCCGCCGTGGCAACCAGAGTGGCGGCAGTGTCTACCTCATCGTCGACTATCAGGGCGTTCCTGCCCTTCACCTCACCGATGATGCTCACCGCCTCCACCTTCTCCTCGTTGCCGATTCGCTTCTTTTCGACGATGGCGATAGGCGCGCCGAGCCGATCAGCCATGTGGCCTGCCCTCTTAGCGTCTCCCACGTCGGTGGCCACCACGGTCAGGTCTCGCAGCTTCTTATCCCGAAAGTAGCCGGCCAGCAAGGAGAGCGCGGTCAACTCGTCCACCGGGATGTTGAAGAAGCCCTGCACCTGGCCGGCGTGGAGATCGACGGTCAGCAGACGGTCCGCCCCCGCCGTTTCGATAAAGTTAGCGATCAGACGGGCGGTGATCGGCACCCGTGGCTGGTCTTTCTTATCGCTGCGGCCGTAGCCGTAGTAAGGGACCACCGCCGTGATGCGGCCCGCCGAGGCCCGCTTGGCGGCGTCTATCATGATGAACAGCTCCATCAGCCGCGTATTCACGGGAAAGGCGATGGGCTGGACCAGAAAGACATCGCGGGCGCGGATGTTCTCCAGGAAACGGACGAAGATGTTCTCGTTGCTGAACTCGAACACCTGGCACTGGCCTAAGGGCTTCTCCAGGTACTCACAGATGTCGCCGGCCAGCGCCGGGTGGGCGTTGCCCGTAAACACCTTCAGCTCTTGATAAAGGGGTGTTTCTATCACCGATGCGAGTGTAAGCGCTTCCGCAGCCCGTGACAACCGCCTCCCAGCCGCGATTGACCCTTAGGATGCGCTCAGATACCCTAAGCATACACACTAGCGTGCACACTCCTGTTCTCGCCGGTCGCATCCTGTAGCCCTCTAGCCCTATCTGACGTGACACCTAAGGCATTACTCGCCCTGCTGGCGCTGGGCGCCATCTGGGGCGCCTCGTTCCTGTTCATCAAGGTGATCGTGGATGAGACATCGTCCCTGGAAGTGGCGGAGGGACGCATGTTCTTCGGCGCTCTGGCCGTTGGCGTGGTGATCGCGATGCGGAAGATGCCCCTTCGCCGTCCCCCCGCCCTCTGGTTCAAGGTAGCGGTCTGGGCGTTAGTCGGCATAGTGGTCCCGTTCATCCTCATCGCCTGGGCGGAGGAGCATATCGCCAGCGGCACCGCATCCGTCCTGAACTCCAGCATGCCACTGTTCACGATGCTGTTCGCCGCCATCTTCCTCATCGAAGAGCAGCTCACGCCGGCCCGCGTAGCCGGCCTCGGAATCGGCTTCGTGGGAATCATCGTCCTCGCCGGCGGCGACGTCTACGACCTCCGCGACTCCGCCGTCCTGGGCCAGCTAGCGGTGGTGGGCGCAGCCGCCTGCTACGGCGCCGGCGCCGTCTACGCCCGCAGCCTGCTCAAGGAGGAGGACCCTGTAAGCCTGACTGGCGGCCAGCTTATGCTGGGAACCCTGCTGGTGCTGCCGCTCATGCTGATAGTACGGGGCACGCCGGACTACTCGCTGAGCGTGGAGGCCTGGCTCTCCCTCCTGGCCCTCGGCGTATTGGGGACCGGGATAGCCATCATCATCTATATGTGGCTGGTGGACAACGTGGGCAGCGTCCGCAGCTCTCTGGTAACCTACATCATCCCCATCGTAGGGTTGTTCCTGGGCTGGGCCGTACTGGACGAATCGATAGGCATAAACACAGTCCTGGGCTGCGCCCTCATCATCGCCGGCGTCGCCGCCGTCATGCGCGGTCAGGCGCCATCCAGCCAGCGGTTACCGGTGGCCGCCGATGCGACCGCTGCGGATTGAGCCAAATCGGGTGGATATTCAATGTTGACACCCCTCCAGACCGGTGCTACACTAGCTATTCGATGGCCGGTTTGTGTCCCCCATCATTTGCATCCCCATTTGATCTACGTCGATAGGTATCGTCTGTCTTCTGGTCGCAAGAGACTTGCCTAATTTCCTCTTGAGGAGTGCTTTCGCATGGTCATAGACAGGGGCTTCTTTGAGGCCAAGTTCGGTGTGCCCTCCCTTAGCAAGTCCTACTCTCGCATTCCAGATGTGGTCACCCTGCCCCATCTTATCCACATCCAGCTCGACTCATACAAGACCTTTAGATCCGAAGGCCTGCGCGATCTTCTGAAGGACATCTCCCCCATCCAGGACTTCACCGGTAACCGGCTGGAGATGCGCTTCACGGACTACAGCTTTGGAGAGCCCAAGTACAACGAGGCCGAGTGCCGCGAGCGTGACGCCACCTATGCAGCCCCACTGAGAGTGAACGTGCAACTCCTGGTCAAGGAGACCGGCGAGGTCAAAGAGCAGGAGATATTCATGGGTGACTTCCCGCTCATGACGGAGCAGGGGACGTTCATCATCAACGGCGCTGAGCGCGTCGTCGTCTCCCAGCTAGTGCGCTCTCCCGGCGTCTACCTGACCCTGGAACGTGACGCCACCAGCGGCCGCGATCTCTGCTACGCGAAGCTCATCCCAAACCGCGGCGCCTGGCTGGAGTTTGAGACCTCCAACAAGAACATCGTCTCCGTCAAAGTAGACCGCAAGCGCAAGATCCCCATCACCACACTGCTCCGTGCCATCGATGAGCCAAACCTTCTGCCCAAACACCCCAGCCACGCCGCCCTCAAAGAACTGCAAGACAAGATCGAGAAAGCGAAGACTGAGCGCGAGGCCGAGAACCTGCGGCAAGAGCTGCTAAAGAACCTGGGCACTAACGAGCGCATCCTGGCGATGTTCGAGAAGGTGGACAACGACCCGGATCACCACTACATCCAGTCCACGCTAGATCGTGATCCCGCTTGTGAGAACAAGGGAGAGGCCCTCCTGGAGTTCTACCGAAGGCTGCGCCCGGGCGACCCACCCACAATCGAGAACGCCCGCGGACTCATCACCTCCCTATTCTTTAATCCGCGCCGCTACGACCTGGGCAAGGTGGGGCGCTACAAAGTGAACAAACGCCTCACCCACAACCTCTCCCTCCAGGAGCGTGTCCTCGTGCCGGAAGACCTCATCGCAATCGTGCGAGAGATCATCCATCTCAACAACAGCCGCGGCAGACCGGACGACATCGACCACCTTGGAAACCGGCGCGTGCGCACCGTCGGGGAGCTCATCCAGAACCAGTTCCGCATCGGCCTGCTGCGCATGGAGCGGGTCATCCGCGAACGCATGACTATCACCGACCCACACGAGACCGCGCCCAGCCAGCTCATCAACATCCGGCCCGTGGTGGCCTCAATCAAGGAGTTCTTCGGCGGCTCCCAACTCTCCCAGTTTATGGACCAGACCAACCCCCTGGCCGAACTAACCCATAAGCGCCGCCTGTCCGCCCTAGGCCCCGGCGGCCTCTCCCGTGACCGCGCCGGCTTCGACGTCCGCGACGTGCACTTCAGTCACTACGGCCGTATCTGCCCAATCGAGACGCCTGAAGGCCCCAACATCGGCCTCATCGGCAGCCTCGCCACCTTCGGACGCATCAACCAGTACGGCTTCATCGAAACCCCTTACCGCAAGGTCATCCGCGAGCTGCCGACGGACTCGCCGGAGCTAGTCGGGCGCGTATTGACTGAGAGCTTCCGTGACTCCAAGGACAAGGTCATGTTGAGGGCCGGATCGCACATAACCGAGGACGCCGCCAAGCGGATCGCCCGCTTCAGCAAGGCCACCGTGATGGTCAAGCCTTTCGTCTCATCCGAGGTCGTCTACCTGTCCGCGGATGAGGAGGAGAACTATGTGGTCGCCCAGGCCAACTGCCCGATGGACGACCAGGGCCACTTCCTCGCGGAGCGTGTTGAGGCTCGGTACCAGGGTAAGTTCGAGATGTCTTCCGCGGACCAGGTCTCCTATCTAGACCTATCGCCTAAGCAGATCGTCTCAGTGGCCGCCGCGCTCATACCTTTCCTGGAGCATGACGACGCCAACCGTGCCCTGATGGGCGCCAACATGCAACGTCAGGCCGTGCCATTGGTGAGGCCGGAGATGCCGTTGATCTGCACCGGCATGGAGAAGCAAACCGCCATGGACTCAGGACAGGTCCTCTTCGCAGAGGGCCAAGGCGTGGTCACCGCCGTCACCGGCGGCTCCATCAGCGTCAACTACGACACCGGAGGCGAGAAGACCTACAAGCTCCAGAAGTTCCTCCGCTCCAACCAGGGTACCTGCATCAACCACCGCGCCATTGTGCGACGCGGCCAGCAGGTGTCAGCGGGCGACCCTCTCGCGGATAGCTCCTCCACAGACTCGGGCGAACTCGCCCTGGGCCAGACCCTCCTCTGCGCCTTCATGAGCTGGGAAGGGTACAACTACGAGGACGCCATCATCATCTCCGAAGCGGTATCGTGCGAAGATAAGTTTACCTCCATCCACATGGAGAAGCACGAGGTGGAGGCGCGCGACACCAAGCTGGGCCCCGAAGAGATCACGCAGGACATCCCAAACGTGGGCGAGGAGAGCCTAAGAAACCTGGACGAATTCGGCATCATCCGCGTGGGCGCTGAAGTGCAGTCCGGCGATATCTTGGTGGGCAAGATCACCCCCAAAGGAGAGACGGAACTCACCGCCGAGGAGAAGCTCCTGCGCGCCATCTTCGGCGAGAAGGCGCGCGAGGTGAAAGACACCTCTCTGCGCGTGCCCCACGGTGAACGCGGCAAAGTCGTCGACTCTCGCCTCTTCGCCCGGCCGGACAACGACCCCGGCAGACCGCACCACGGAGAGCCAGACCACCAGTGCAGCTGGCCCCCTTACGCCACCATCACCGACGAGCTTTCGCCCGGCGTTCAGGCCATGGTTAGGATAGCCATCGCTCAGCGACGCAAGATAGCGGAGGGCGATAAGATGGCGGGCCGCCACGGCAACAAGGGCGTCATCGCCCGCATCCTGCCGGTAGAGGACATGCCTCACCTAGCTGACGGCACCCCTGTGGACATCATCCTCAACCCCATCGGCGTTCCCAGCCGAATGAACATCGGCCAGGTGCTGGAGACACACCTTGGCTGGGCCGCCCGCCGCCTCGGTTTTCGAGCGATCTCACCCGTGTTCGACGGCGGCAACCCAGCCACTATCGAAGACGCCCTTAGCCGTACCTGGCTTTGCGAGCAGGCGGACGCGATCCTCCCCGCGCCCAACGGCGTCAGCCACGACGGCATCGGCGAGAACGTGGACGCTGAGAAGGTCAACGCCTGGCTCAAGAAGAAGGGCTATGACCCCTCAGTAGTGTTTGATGAGAACCGTCTGGGCGAGGCCAAACGCGCCGCCCTGGAGCTCTGGCTGGAGCAACAGGGCGAGAAGAGAGTACGCAAGAAGTCCATGCACAATCTGGACCTGCGCGCCGAGAAACTGCCCTTTGAGAAGGGCCTAGCCTCGCCGTCCTACGGCAAGCAAATACTCATCGACGGCCGCAGCGGCGAAACGTTCGACCAGCCGATAACGGTCGGCTACATCTACATGATGAAGCTGGTGCACCTGGTGGAAGACAAGATACATGCCCGCTCCACCGGCCCCTACTCGCTCATCACCCAGCAGCCGCTGGGCGGCAAGGCCCAGTTCGGCGGACAGCGCTTCGGCGAGATGGAGGTCTGGGCGCTGGAGGCCTACGGCGTCGCCCACATCCTCCAGGAGTTGCTAACCGTCAAATCGGATGACGTAGTGGGGCGTGTCAAGACCTACGAGGCGATCGTAAAGGGCGAAGACATCCAGGAGCCCGGCGTGCCGGAGTCCTTCAAGGTGCTTGTAAAGGAACTCCAGAGCCTGGGTCTTGCCGTAGAGGTGCTTAACGAGGAAGAGGAACGAGTCACGCTAGCGGAGACCTCCACCGCGGAGATCCCCGAACTAGGCATCGACATGAGCGGATTCGAGAAGGGGGAGGAATTCCTTGGCCCTTGAGGTTAACGACTTCAATGCACTACGCATATCCACGGCGTCCCCGGAGCAGGTCCGTTCCTGGTCTTACGGCGAAGTCACTAAACCGGAGACGATCAACTACCGCACGCTGAAGCCGGAGAAGGACGGCCTGTTCTGTGAGAAGATCTTTGGGCCCACCAAAGACTTCGAATGCTACTGCGGCAAGTACAAGCGCGTCCGCTACAAAGGCATCGTCTGCGACAAGTGCGGCGTAGAGGTAACACGCACCAAGGTACGGCGTGAGCGCATGGGCCACATTGAGCTCGCCTCGCCGGTGGCCCACATCTGGTTCGTGAAAGGTACGCCTAGCCGCATCGGCCTCCTGCTGGACATCTCGCCTCGCAACCTGGAGCGCGTCCTCTACTTCGCCCAGTTCATCGTCATCTCCGTGAACGAGGCCGTCCGCGACAAGGCGCTGGAGGCGCTGCGCCAGGAGATGGACCAGATCGCCGCTGCAAAGGATCAGGAGTACGCGGAACGCATCTCCGTCGTTGAGAACGCAGCCGCTGAAACCATCGCCAATCTGGAGGGCGGGCGTGAGGAGAAACTCGCCACCCTAGCCGCCGACTACGAGAAGAAGTCCGCAACCGTGCAGCAGAAGGCGGAAGCTCTTGAGCAAGACATCGCCAGGATGGAAGACAAGCCTTCCACAAAGAAACTGGCGCTGGACGCGGACTTCATCATAACTGAGCGGTACGCCCCAGTGCCCAAGAACGCGTCCCGCCGGCTCCAGTCTGAGCTCAAGAAGCGCCTGAAAGCAATCGAGAGAGAGCAGACCAAGAAGCGGCGGGAGATGGAGAAAGCGCTGGTGGCGGAGATCAGCCGGCAACGTGAAGCGGCCACGGCTGAGCTCGAGCCTCTTCGCAAGGCGATCATGGAGGAGAAGGAGACCGCCCAAGCTGAGTGTCAGGAACTCATCGAAACCCTAGAGGATATCAAAGACCCGATCCGAGACGACCAGTGCACCCTGCTCCTCGAGCAGAAGCTGCGCGAGATCTCTGACCGCTACCCCGATATGCTGGAGACCGGCATGGGCGCTGAGGCCGTGATGAAGATCCTCAGTCGCCTTAACCTGGAAGCACTGGCCGCAAAGCTGCGTGGAGAGATCCAGAACTTCAGCGGCCAGCGTCGCAAGAAGGCCACCAAGCGCCTGCGCGTGCTGGAGGCGTTCCGCAAGAGCGGCACCAAGCCTGACTGGATGGTCCTTGGCATCCTGCCTGTCCTCCCCCCGGACCTGCGGCCCATGGTCCAGCTCGACGGCGGCCGCTTCGCCACCAGCGACCTCAACGACCTCTACCGACGCGTCATCAACCGCAACAACCGGCTGAAGCGGCTTCTGGAGCTAGGAGCACCGGAGATCATCATCCGCAATGAGAAGAGAATGCTCCAGGAGGCTGTAGACTCCCTCATTGATAACGGCCGCCGCGGCCGCGCCGTCTCCACGGCTGGCAACCACAAGCTGAAATCCCTTTCTGACATGCTGAAGGGCAAGCAGGGCCGCTTCCGCCAGAACCTGCTGGGGAAGCGAGTAGACTACTCCGGCCGCTCCGTCATCATCGTGGGGCCGGAACTGGAGTTGCACCAGTGCGGCATTCCCAAGCGAATGGCCCTGGAGCTGTTCAAGCCGTTCGTGATGCACGCTCTCGTCGCCCGCGGCCTGGCGCACAACATCAAGTCCGCTAAGCGCATTGTGGAGCGCGCCCGCCCGGAAGTGTGGGACATCCTGGACGACATCGTCAAGGACCGCCCCGTGCTCCTCAACCGCGCCCCCACACTGCACCGGCTGGGCATCCAGGCCTTCGAGCCGGTGCTCATCGATGGTAGCGCTATCCAGATTCACCCCCTCGTCTGCACCGCCTTCAACGCCGACTTCGACGGCGACCAGATGGCGGTGCACATACCCCTCTCACGCGCCTCCGTAGCTGAGGCGCGCCAGGTGATGCTCTCCACCAAGAACCTGCTCCTCCCCTCCAACGGAGAGCCGGTCGTGGCGCCCACCCTGGACATCGTCTTCGGCTGCTACTACCTCACGGACCTCAGGGATGACGCCAAGGGTGAGTTCAAACCAAACAACGGGACCACCTTCCAGGGTATATACGGCAACTTCGACGAGGCGAAGATAGCCTACGATACGGGACACCTGGACCTTCACGCCCGCATCCGCGTTCGCGACGCCCGAACGGACGGCAAACTCATCGAAACCACCGTGGGGCGTATCATCTTCAACGAGGTGCTCCCAGAGGAGATGGGCTTCCGCAACCACATCATGGACAAGAAGGCCCTCAAAGACCTGGTGTCTGAGGCCACCATCCAGTTCGACAGCGATCGCACCGCCCAGATGGTCGACCGTATGAAGAGCACCGGCTTCCAGTACGCCACCAAGTCCGGCATCACCATCGCCATGAACGACCTCAAAGTGCCCGAGAAGAAAGAGGAGCTGCTCGCCAACGCCGACGAATCGATCGACGAGATCGAGGAGCAGCTCAACCTGGGGCTCATAACTGAAGAGGAACGCTACAGTCAGGCCGTCTCCATCTGGCGTGACACCACGGACGAGATGCAGAAACTGATTCAGGACAACCTGAACGAGTACGGCGGCGTGTATCTCATGGCCATCAGCGGCGCCAAGGGTAACATCAGCCAGATCTCCCAGATGGCAGGTATGCGCGGCCTCATGGTTGACCCCTCCGGCCGCATCATAGACCTGCCCATTCGTTCCTCCTTCCGCGAAGGGCTGACCGTGATGGAATACTTCATCTCCACCCACGGCGCCCGCAAGGGGCTGGCTGACACCGCCCTGCGCACAGCAGACAGCGGCTACCTCACCCGGCGTCTCATCGATGTCGCCCAGGACGTGATCATCCTTGAAGAGGACTGCGGCACCACCGCCGGCCTCTGGATAGGTGAGCCGATGGAGAAGGGGCTCTTCGAATCACTCCAGGAGCGTATCGTCGGCCGCTGGGCCGCCGCTGACCTCGCTCATCCCAAGACCGGCGAAGTCCTTATCGAACGGAACAACGAGATCACCGGAGAGATCGCCGACCGCATCGCGGAGGCTGGCATCAACCGCGTCTACTTGCGGTCAGCCCTGACCTGCGCGGCGCATCGGGGCATCTGTGCCCCCTGCTACGGCCTAGATCTGGCCCGCAACAGGCTGGTGGCACAGGGAGAGGCGGTTGGGATCATCGCCGCCCAGAGCATCGGTGAACCCGGCACACAGCTCACCATGCGTACCTTCCACACCGGCGGCGTGGTCGGAATCGACATCACCTCAGGACTTCCCCGCGTCGAAGAGCTGTTCGAGGCCCGCGTACCCAAGGGCACCGCCATCGTCTCCGAGATCGACGGCCTGGCTGAGATCACCACCGAAGGCGAAACCCGTCACATCAAGGTGGTGAGCGCCGAGATATACCGCGACGACTACACCCTGCCTGAAGGCGCCAAGATGCTCGTGAAGAACGGAGCCGACGTAGAGCAGGGAACGGTGCTCGCCGAGCTGCCGCAACCGAAGCCGAAGCCAAAGTCAAAGTCGAAATCGAAGAAGAAGGATGCGGAACAAGCGCTGGAGCCGCCGGAGGAGATCCTCGCCCGCACCGGCGGCAAGGTCGCCTTCACGGGCAAGAGGAAGGTAAAGGCGCTCTCCATCACCTTTGAAGAGCGGGACGAGCGCGAATACGCGGTGCCGGCCACAGCCCGCCTTCGGGTGCAAAAGGGCAACCAGATCCACGCCGGCCAGGCCCTTACCGATGGCCCGCTCAACCCGCAAGACATCCTGCGCATCCAGGGGCCCGCCGCCGCCCAGATGTACCTCGTGGAGGAAGTGCAGAAAGTCTACCGCGCCCAGGGCGTGACCATCAACGATAAGCACATAGAGGTGATCGTGCGCCAGATGCTGCGCCGCGTCATCGTCGACTCCCCCGGTGACTCCGAACTCCTGCCGGGCGAGCTAGTGGACCGCTTCCGGTTCGAGGCGGTCAACGCCAAAGCGCTTGCAGAGGGAGGCGAGCCCGCGACCGCTCAGCCCGTGCTCCTCGGCGTGACCAAGGCCTCGCTCAACACGGACAGCTTCCTGGCCGCCGCCTCCTTCCAGGAGACGGCCCGCGTCCTCACGGAGGCTGCGATCAAGGGTTCGGTGGATCACCTCCTGGGTCTCAAGGAAAACGTTATCATCGGCAAGCTCATCCCGGCTCGCGCCTCCATCGTGATTCAGCTACCCCCCCAGCCCATCCTGCTCCGTCTGCCGCCGGAGCTCAGGGACGGCGACAGAGAAGCGCCCTCTCCTCCGAGTCTGCTGAAGGAGATGGAGGCGCTGGCTGGGGGCGTCGAGGAGAAGAAAAAGGAAGAGAAGTCAGACGAAGTCGATCTCCCAAAGAAGGAAGATGCGGTTAGCGTGCCGACTAGCGAGCCCAAAACCCAGGAGTAGACAACCCGTCACGGACCGACTGGCTAGCCTCCCCTCGGGACGTATCTCTAGGCCCCGATGACGAAGACGAAGTGACATCAAGGGCCATCTCCAACCCGGTAGCCAAGCCTATGACGAACCCGCTGGACACCGCCATCGCCCAGTTTGAGTCGGCGGCGCAAAGGCTCAACCTTGACCCCGGCCTCCGCCAGGTTCTCGCCACCTGCAAGCGGGAACTGGCCACCAACTTCCCCGTCCAGATGGACGATGGCTCCATAAAAGTATTCACCGGCTACCGCGTTCAGCACAACCTGGCCCGGGGCCCGGCCAAGGGCGGCATCCGCTATCACCCCAGCGTCTCCCTGGACGAGATGCGTGCCCTGGCAATGTGGATGACTTGGAAGAGTGCCGTCGTCAACATACCCTATGGGGGAGCCAAGGGAGGCGTCATCGTCGATCCCAAGTCGCTGTCCCAGACGGAGCTCGAAAATCTCACCCGCCGCTACACCACGGAGATCAGCATCATCACCGGCGACATCGAGGACATCCCCGCCCCTGATATGGGCACAGACGAGCGCGTCATGGCCTGGATCATGGACACCATTAGCATGCACCGGGGCTACACGGTGGCAGGGGCAGTCACGGGCAAGCCGGTCAGCGTGGGCGGCACCCTGGGCCGCAAGGAGGCCACCGGACGCGGGATCCTCTTCCTGATCCAAGAGCTGGCCGGCGACCACGGCATCTCCCTGGACGGGGCCACCGTCGCGATACAGGGGTTTGGCAACGTTGGGAGAGTGGCCGCCACTCTCCTCGCCGGCGAAGGCGCGCGAATCGTCGGCCTGTCAGACACCAGCGGCTGCCTCTACAACGGGAAGGGCCTTGACGTTCAGACGCTGTGGCGGCGCAAGAGCGAAGGCGCCAGCCTCAGTGACCTGGGCGGAGGCGACTGCCTGGACGGTGCTGAGCTGCTGTCTCTACAGGTAGACTTCCTCGTGCCCGCCGCCCTCGAAGGACAGATCACGGCTCAGACCGCCCGGCACATGCGGGCCAAGTTCGTCATAGAAGGGGCCAACGGGCCCACAACACCGGAAGGCGACGCCGTCCTCGCCGAAAAAGGGATCGTGGTGCTGCCGGACATACTCGCCAACACAGGCGGCGTCATCGTATCCTATTTCGAGTGGGTCCAGGACCTGCAGTTCTTCTTCTGGGAGGAGGATCAGGTCCGCGAACGGCTGCAGCGGGTCATCACCCGCGCCTATCGGGAGGTCTGTGCCCGTGCCCAGAAAGAGAACGTCTCTCTCCGCGAAGCTGCCATGCTCCTCGCTGTCTCCCGTGTGGAGGAGGCAACGCGTGTGCGGGGGATCTACCCCTAAGACGCGCCGAACCCCGCTCCTCGCCGCCTGCGTCCTGCTAGCCGCGTTGGCCCTGGCCGCCTGCAATGGAGGCGGGCAAGAGCCTTCCCCAACACCGTCTGGCACAGGCGCCGCGGAGCGCGTCACATACCAGACGGCGGACGGCCTTCGCATCATAGCCGACTTCTACGCTCCCCAGAACGGCGGCCCCGCTCCCGCCGTCCTTCTCCTGCACCAGTTCAACGGCAGCCGCGCCCAGTGGGCAGACCTCATTCCGGATCTCCTTGCGGAAGGCTACGCCGTGCTGGCGCCCGACCTGCGAAGCTTCGGGGAGAGCACCACCATCGTTCGGGACGGAGAGGATGCGGACTACCGGCTTCAGAACCTGGACGACATGCTCTTCGACGTGGCCGCAGCCATCATCTACCTCAGCACTCGGACTGAAGTTCAAGCGGACGCTATCGGCGTGGTGGGCGCCAGCGTGGGCGGCAACCTCGCCTACGTCGCCTCAGGTGCCTTCCCCGAAGTCAGAGCTACCGTCTCCATGTCCCCCAACGCAAACCCTCAGGGAGGCGTCCTCCTGGGCAGCGACATCTCCGGCTTCAGCCCACGCGCCGTGCTCTTCATGTCCGACGAGACGGAGGCCGCCGATGCCGAGACGCTGGCGGCAACCGTGGCCGAGCCGGTGGACGTCATCGTTTACGAAGGGGAGGCCGCCCACGGCGTGCAACTCCTTGCCAACCCACGGGCGAAGCCGGACATCCGCGATTGGCTGGCCGCGAACCTACCCCTCGTCGCCGGTGAATAGACCCCAGACCGTCAGCGCCAAGCCGGAGGCGGTGAGAGCGGCCAGGCCCATACACCAGATACAGATCGCCTCCAGAACGAACAGCTCCACGTAGGTCAGATAGGCGACGAACGCCGTTCCGGCCAGCGCTAGCGAGAAGGCGGCCGGCTGAGCCCACTCCTGCGTGCCGGGCATACGCCTGATACGGGCCACCGCCAGCAACGACATCGCCACGAAGTAGAGCAGGCCCAGGAGCGCCACCGGCACGCCGGCAATGTCCGAGTACTCACTGGTCTGCACCAGCTCGCACTCGCCGATGCCCCCGCAGACGGTTGGGCTATCCGCCCAGTGCGAGTAGGTAAGGTAGGCGGCAATACCGGTTCCAGGCAGGCCCAGAAGCGCCAGGCCCAGCCAGCGCACCATCCCCAACCCCTCTAGCGCCCGAACACTCACGAGCCGGAGGCCAGCTCCTCCTGGATGGCCGCCCGTACGTCGTCCAGGGTGCTCGCCACCTCCTCGCCGTTGACGAGGATCGTCGGCGTCGAGTTGACGCCCTGCTGCCGGGCCTCATCCGTATCGCCCGTAACCTTCGAGGCGTACTCACCGGAGTCCAGGCAAGAGTCGAACGCCGCCCTGTCCAGCGCCAGCGCCTCCGCGAAACGCTTCAGGTTCTCCCGCGCGAAAGCCCCTCTGTTCTCGCCCTCCTGGTTCGCGTACAGCACATCGTGGAAGTCCCAGAAACGCCCCTGATCGTTGGCGCACTCCGCCGCCTGCGCCGCCAACTCCGACTCCTCGCCCAGTATGGCGATGAGTCGCACCTCTACCCTCACCTGACCTGCGGACACGAACTCTTCCTCGATCGGTGGTAGGACGCTCACGGCGACCGCTCGGCAGAACGGTCACTGGAAGTCCGCATACTCAACAATCGTCACAGGCGCAGCGGCGCTGCCCAGAAAGTGGCCCTCCTCCTCTAAGCCCGCCGGTCGCGGGCTGGGCAGAATCACCGGCCCGCCTCCAGCGCCCCCATCACCGCCGCGACTCAGCGCTCCCGCCACGATAAGGACCGCTACCACAACGGCGGCTACCGCCGCAGCGATCAGATACGGCCCCATCCTAGTTCGAGGCCGGCGTCGTCGCCTGGGACGCATCATCTCCTTCGAAACCTCGCGCGCTATAAGGCTCCTGCCCCGCCCAACGTAGCAGCCGCCTCTCAGCCCGTCAAGGTTCCCGATATGCCAGCGAATCAGCGGCGCGGAGAGGGTCTCGCGGAGGTTATGCCCTCGTAACCTTTCCCCACAGTGCGCGTTGACATATGCGAGGCTGCTCTGCTAGCTTCGACACAACCAAATACAAATATCGACGCCTAATCCCCGCCCGTGGCGGGGAGCGGGGGATCCACCCGCAGATGCGGGCTCCGGGGTGAATCTCGCCACAGGCGAGTAGGCCAACTCCTTCGGCCGAACCCGTCAGCTAACCTCGCAGGCGTAGAAGGAGAGGCTAGGTTCAAACCACTTTGAGGGGCGAGAGGCTAGGTCTCCCGCCCTTCTCGTCGTTTTTATACCCATGGCTACGCGGGAAGGCGTCCGCATTATGACTCGACGCGAAGACGAGTCTGCCCCACCGGCGAGGCTCGGTTTCGTCTGGCGGCTGGAGTATACTCTCCTGATCGGCGTCGCCCTGCTGATGACCGCCTTCGCCATCGCCTTCTTCTATTTCGGCGCTGACACAAGCAACCTCAAGTCCTGGGGCTACGCCGGTATCTTCCTCATCAACGTGGTGGGCAGCGCCTCCATCCTCTTGCCCTCACCGGCCGTGGCCAGCGTCGTTGGCGGGGGCGCTCTGCTCGACGATCTCCTCGGGGTGCCCGCCTTTATCTGGGTGGGCCTCGTCGCCGGCACGGGCGAGGCGCTCGGCGAGTTCACCGGCTACGCCGCTGGCTACGGCGGTCGCATCATCTTTGAGAACCGGCCGGAGTATGGGCGTGTCCAGAGATGGATGGAGCGCCGCGGCACATTAACCATGTTCCTGCTCTCCATCTTTCCCAACCCGCTGTTCGATCTGGCCGGCGTGGCAGCGGGAGCTGTCAGGATGCCGATCCGGCGCTTCTTCCCGGCCGTGCTGGCCGGAAAGGTCATCAAGGATACCTACCTGGCCGCTATCGGTGGCGTGGGCGCTTCCATCCTTACCCATCTCGTCTAGCAAACTGCTAACTTTGACAGCCAATTTTGGCACGCAGTATACTCCAGCCAGGTTGAGCCACGCCGATGGCCAGCGCTGGCCCAAAGCTGTCTTAACTGAGGAGAGGACACCCATCGAGGCGTGTCCCTCCGCCCAGGTGGGGTGGGGAGCAATTATCGGATGACCGAAAACCTGACTGCTGTAGTCCGCGTCCTGGGCGCGATCTTCTTCGGTTTCCTCGGCTTGTACTCCGGCCTGGCTCTGGCCGAGAGTGATAGCGGACTGACGCGCGTCCTGTTCTTGGTGGCAACGCCGGCGGGTTTCATTCTTTTCGGCACGTTGGTAACTCCCTTCATCATCATCGCCCCCCTCCAAAGGCTCCAAGAGTGGTCCAACACCATCCCACCCCTGCAACTGGTTCTGGGCGCCATCGGCCTGTTGGCCGGGTTCATGCTGGGCGCCTTGGCCACCCCCTTCCTTATCACCCTGCCGGGCGTCGGCGCCTGGGTTGCGCCTTTCGTCGTGAGCTTCCTACTCGGGCTGATCGGCGTTGTCGTTATGATCGGCCGCGAAGAGGAGCTCGCCAACTTCCTTTCCCGCTACCTGCCGGGCATAGCCAGATCCAACGATGGACGCCCCCGTGAGATCATCGTCGACACAAGCGTCATCATCGACGGACGCATCGCCGATGTGGCGATGACCGGCTTCCTCCAGGGCACCCTTATCGTCCCCCGCTTCATCCTCGATGAGCTCCGCCACGTTGCCGACTCGCAGGAGGTTCTGCGACGCAACCGCGGCCGCCGCGGGCTGGACATGCTCAACCGGCTCCAGAAGGAGGCGCCTATCCCCGTGCGGGTCAGCGAGGAGGACTTCCCGGACGCCCGCGACGCGGACGCCAAGCTCATCCGGCTGGCCAGCAAACTCAAGGCGCCGATCCTCACCAACGACTACAACCTGAACCGCACCGCCGAACTGGAGGACGTCAAGGTGCTGAACATCAACGACCTGGCCAACGCTGTTAAGGTCGTCATCCTACCCGGCGAGGAGATGGCCGTGCGCATCATCCAGGAGGGAAAGGAGGCAGGCCAGGGCGTCGGCTTCCTGGACGACGGCACTATGGTGGTTGTAGAGGGCGGCCGCCGCTATCTCGACGAGCAGCTTGACGTCATCGTCACCCGCATCCTACAGACCGTAGCTGGGCGGATGATCTTCGCCCAGCCCAAGGGCGCCGCCTAGGCCAATCGTGAGCACTCCCTCATCCGCAGGCGCCATCGTCGTTGCCGCTGGCAGCAGCGCCCGCATGCGCGGCACCGATAAGCTGTTCGCCCCGCTGGCCGGACGCCCCCTCCTGGCCCACGTCTTGTCCCGCTTCCAGGAGTCGCCTGCCGTGGACCGTATCGCGCTCGTCCTCTCGTCCGAGAATCTTGAACGGGGCCGTGACCTGGCGGCCGAGTACGGCATGACCAAGATCTCCCCCATCTGCCTGGGCGGGCCCCGCCGCCAGGACTCCGTCCGCCTGGGACTAGAGGCCCTTGGCGAATGCGATTGGGTGCTCGTGCACGACGGCGCCCGTCTACTCGTCAGCCCGCTCATATCGGAAGGGCTGGAGGCGGCGCAAGAGACCGGCGCTGCCGTCCCCGCCGTGCCCATCGCCGACACCGTAAAGTCGGCCGGCCCGGACGGGACCGTGGAACGCACGCTGGACCGCAGCC
>CBDURB010000002.1:0-26846 GCA_965369585.1 uncultured bacterium | reverse complement strand
CAGCGAAGCAGGGTCGTGATGGTGCGCGCAGGTTCCGAAGTGCTATTCGAGGACGAAGCCGCTGCCATCACGCTATTCCCTGGCAACTGGAGTCGGCCAGTCACAGTCAGTCAATACGGAGAACGAACAACCCTCTCCGTACCCCCCGGAACACGGTGTTCCACAGAGGCCCTCGGTAGCGGCCCGTGGCTGCGCCTCTACTGTGAGGAGCCATCAACACCGCTTGAGGCCGCCCTGGACTCAGCCTGGGAAGCCTGCGAGCGATATGTGCTAGACGAGTAGCGGCCCCCGGCTGCAACCGAGGGCCTAGCGGACAAAGGAGAGTAGGTCCAATGTCCACCACAAGAAGAGTACCATTTCAGCACGGCTTCTGCCCACGGTGCGGGCGCAATCGCTGGCACTGGCTCGCCAACCCCTGCCACCACAGGGAAGCGCCAGCCAGGACGCGGGACTGGTCAGGCCTGGTAGGATGTCTACTGATAGCGGCTATGGTGGCCTGGGTCGCGGTCAAGTGGCCGTGGTGAGGAGGATTGACCATGTTCTGGTTCTGCCTAGCCTACCTAATGATGGGATTGACAGCAGGTCTTGGGGTAGGGTTCCTCATAGCTATGATCGGCCTACGGTCGGGCTGCTAAGATGAGCAACTGCATCATCACAACCGCCGAGGCCTCCCATGCCATGAATGCAGCGAAGGGGTGAGGACGTGAGCGACACAGAGATCATCGTCGAGATGCTAGAGGCCCTCCGTATGGAGGTAAGGGCTAACACCTTCGCCATTCGGGGCAACCATCGCTGGAATCACAAGGACACGCAACCCAAACTGATGCGGACGATGGACGTTGGCAACCTTCACGCAGAGAAGGCGAGAACCATGCTCAACTACATCATCAACGGCGGGCCGAGGCCCGCGCCCTAGTAGCTTTGCGACGGTCGCAAAAGGAGGGGACAGTGAGCGAGCACACACCGACACCGTGGCGGCTGGAAGACCTCATGCCTGATAGGTACGTGTGGTTGATAGTGGCCGACGATGGGGCTGACCCGCCAAACTTGGTTGCAGAGCTTACGGTTCGACCGGACTCTGAAGGCAAGACCAACACCGAGTACATCGTGCGGGCCGTCAACAGCCACGCCGACCTGCTGGCGGCGCTGGAAGGCTATCGGGCGCAGCATGACCGCTCTTCTGCGGCGGGTAGGTGTGACTGCCTCGACTGCAATGTGGGTCGCGCCGCCCTCAAGCAGGCCACCGATGCCTGCTAGAGCGCCCGTGCGGGCCAGGGCAATGACAGACACGTCCCCGGCCCTTAGAACGGCTGAGCGTGCTCCTGTGCCACGCAGGGGGCCTCGGGTGCGCCCGCTGCCACGGCCCCTGAGCCTGGACGAGGTCCGCGCGCTGTACGCCGGGAGCACCGGGGAGCTGCGCCTGCTGGTGGACTCCCTGTACTCCACTGGGGCCCGGATCGCAGAGATGTTGGCCGTCACCTGGGACGACATCGACTGGGACGAGCGCACCGTCAGGCTCATGGGCAAGGGGAAGGTGGAGAGAATAGTCCCGGTGGCTGGGCCGTGCATGGAGGCCTTGGCTGAGGCCAGGGGGACCGTGCTGCCAGCCTACGGTGTGCTGTTCCGGTTCACTTCCCAGAACGCGCGGGACAGGCTGGCAGCGTTGGGGAAGAGGCTGGGCCTGGGGCGAGTACATCCGCACCAGTTCCGCCACGCCTACGCCGTCGATATGGCCCGGAACGGGGCGACGGAGCGGGTGATCCAGATCCTCCTCGGCCACGCCAGCCCCGACACCACGCAGATATACCTGACCATAGCCGACACCGAGGACCGGCGGCGCATGATCGCCGACGCCATGAGCGCCATCCGTGGCGGCGTGGATATGCGCCGGCTCCGGCACACCCTCACCGGCCTGGCGCTGCGGTAAGCCGCTCACGGAGGGCGTCAAGCCCCCGCCGGACATTGCCACAGTCCGAGTGTTTGCAGCCTGGATCACAGGGGCCGAAGCCATTAAGGTCATAGATCGCACGGGCCTCCTCCAGCACCGCCAGCGCGTGGGCGGCGGCGTCGGCCTCCATCTCATGGGCAGCTCCGGGTAGGAGCCATTGCTTGCAGAGCCCCTCCACCGCCCGCCGCGTCTGCTCGATGGGGTCGCTCATGGCACCACATCCCCCCACTCACGGAGAACGGCCAACTCTACCTCCATCGCCGCCTTGTGCGCGCCTTCCAGCTTGTGGAACTTGAGCATGGCGGCCTCGGCCCGCTCGTTGACCCGCACCACGAACCGCTCTACCTCCTGGAGCGCGTAGGCATCCAGCAAGGAGCGGGTCTGGGCAGCGGTTTGCGACGGTTGCTCAGGCATCGGGGGGCTCCTTCTCAGCCTTCGCCTCCGCAGCGACTCTCTCCCAGAGCTTCGCCACTTCCTCAGTCATCCTCTTCCGGCGCTTACGGGAACGCTGCCACTCGACCCCAGCATGGAAACTGGCGAGGGCGATGATGTTCTCGCGCGTCAGTCCCTCCGAGCTACAGCCTTCCGGGGCATCAAGCTCTTCCCAAACCCAGCCAAGGCCAACGTAGTAGGGAATGCGCGTCCCCTTCAGGCAGGGGGAGCCAAACTGATAGCCGCTGTGCGCCTCGATGAAGCCGGGCACTAGCACGTCAACGTAGTACCTGTCCTCATCCTCAGTCATCGAATCACCTCCACTGTCACTTCCACTCGCCCCACGACCGGCCACCGCTCGCCCTCGCACCGGCCGTCCGGGCCGAGGGTCACGAGGCCGGCCAGGTAGGCGATGCCGCATTCGCTCAGGTCGATGTGGCGGGGTCCACAACCGGGGCAGGAATCAACTCGAACAGCAGCAGGGAGACACCGCACTGGGAACAGAACACCTGCATCTTGTTCCGACGTGATTTTACGGTCATCTCGACCCCCTCCTGCGGCACACACAAGCAATTGCGTATGACACGGAATGTCGTAGTACCGAGCGGGTCCGACGGCGATGATGGTGGGGTCTCGGGGGTCGTATCGACCTGCCCCAGGGCAGCCGAGTGGGAGTCCGGTGTAATCGACCCTGTCTCCGAAGCGGGCGCCGGCTCCGTAGCGGGTAGCGAGCCAGCGGCCCGATACTCCCGAGACTCCCTCAACTCGCTCTCCACTGCCCGTTGCCAATACTCCATCGTCTGGTTGGCCTGGTCTGGAAAGATCATCTGGTCCACCTACGCCGCCTCCTCTTCCCTGCTCCCGAACGGGTACCTGGTATCCACCGTCACTGTACGTACTGGCTTGGGACCAATCTCCATCCACCCTGCCGCTATGATAGACCCGCACGCTATGCCAGCCATCATCGCCAACAGGTACAGCAGCATCTCTAGTTTCATTTGCGTCTCCGTGTCCTACAACAGCCATCGCGGTCAGCAGCACTGCGCCAGCGACGGCCAGGGGAAGCCTCAGCCCTCTCGCTCCTGAACCGCGTTCACGGTCTGGGCCAAGGCAGCCTCGAATCGCTCAAGCCATTGGGTCAGGAACTGCTGTTGGGTCTCGTTGGAATAGGCAATGCTTTGGGCTGCGCGGGATATGGTATCTGCGGCTCCGCGTATCTGAACGCCTGCAGCCCGCACATCCTCAGCCCCGATTAGGTGGATGGTCTCCATCGTCCTTCTCTCCTTCCCCGCCCGCCTCCTTCGCCAGCGTGGGGTCGTAAATCCATTGACGGGCAATCTCACACAGGGCAACGAATACGGCATCCTTGTCTCGTTCCAGCTGTCCCAACTGAGCGTAGGGTACAAGGTCTGGATGGATGCGCTTCTCACGGTCGTATATCTCGCCATAGGCCCACCCCATAGCGAGATAGGCTTGCATCCAACTTCCGTGCAGTTCCTCTGGTGACGTTGACCGTTGTGGACCACACTGGCGCTCAATCACGTCAAGAAACTGCGCCTTGAAGGCATCCTCCCGCTCATCCCATGGCGCAGGCACGATGGGTGCATTGGCGGCTTCGGCGGCGATACGCGCGCCCTCGTAAACGAAGCGGGCACGGCGTTCGGTTAACGCCATGTCAGGCACCTGCCACCTCCTGCTCCAGCCGCTCGCGCAGGGCCTGCAAACAGGGCATATCCCCGCCGTAGCAGAGGCACAGGCGTGGCGAGCTTACCTGATCAAACGTTGGCCCAGCCGTACACGCGCCGAGACCGCGCGCCTCTTGCAGCACCTCCAGCGCCCGTGCCGCACCCCAGCGGTGGGCGTTCCGCTTCATCAGCGCCCTAGTGCTGCGAATACCTATCTGGCGGTCTATTTGTTCATGCAGCGCCCGCTCCAGGTCGGCAGCGGCGGTCATGGCCGGGGGGCCTTCAAGCGCTCGTTTATCTCCTTAAGCGGCCGACACACGGTGTCGCAGTTGCAGCCCGGCCTATGGCTCAGGGCCACGTTTGCCAAGATGCCCCGAACTCGCAGGCTTCTCAGCAAGCTACTCAAGGGAAAGGTTCGCTCCTCTGGCTTGTTCATCCCGCTCCCTCCACCGCGTCGGCCAGCGCCCGGAGGATGGCCACCTGGCACCGGGGGCAGGTGTCGTAAGGGATGCTGGCGCCGTCAGGGTCAAAGTAGAACAGGCCATCACGGATCGTGGCTCTATGACCATGCCCGGTGCCATATACCCCGACGGGCACTCTCGGCGGGCAACCCTCGTACACCTCCCGGCAGAAGTCGCACTTGTACGCTGCACTCATGTCAGTCCTCCGTCCTCCCCGTCACGCGCCGGGGGCCTTCCGGGCCTCGTCCAGGACTGACAGGCCCTCGTCCCCATAGAGGAACCCCACAATCCCCCGGTGTATGGCCGAGAACTCAACGATGTCGCTGCCGTCGTCGGTCTCGATGACCCATCTCAGCATCTGTTCATCGAGTCGCATCTCCTTTGCGCGTGCCAACAGCGGCTCCTTGTCCTCAGCCCGTGCCTCCTCGTGGTAGCTGCCCCCAGCATCCTGCGAGACCATTAGCTTCAGCTCCATGCTCCGCTCCTTTCCCGCCCCCGTGTGGGGGCCTTGCAGGGTTGTTGACAATCCCTGTCTACAATGCGCCGCCATGGCCTATTGGCTGGCACAGACACGCTGGTAGCGTACCGCAGGGAACCGGCCAGCCTCAAAGCTGCGGTGCTCCTGCCAGCGTGGCCGGGGGGCCAAGTCCCCACAACTCCCCCCGGCACGTTCTCTGGGGTCTCTCACCCCCTAGTTTTTTCGGGGTACATGCTTCCCCGCTTTGTTAACCCGGTGGTTTCCGGGATTACTCCTTCTTGACCACCCACATGCAGCGGTCGCTCTTGCAGAGGGCTGTTCGCTGGAACGTCACACACCAGTTCGCAAGGTCACGATCACAGCCACCCTTGTTGATTCTGAGGTGGAGGTGCAACCGGCCCGCCTCTAGCGCATCAACCAGGTTCCGGCGGGCACGGGTGATTGCGTCGTTAGCTATGGGCCGTATCACCTTGCTCACACGGGCCTCCTTCCGCACGTTCGGCAGCCGCCATTGTGCCAGGGCAGCATGGGGCCATGGCAACGGTTGCACCAGAAGGTGAGGCCCGGCGTCAGTCGCCAGACTGCTCGTATGACTGGCATGGTTGCTTCCGCTGCCTCACCAGGCTTGTACTCAGCCATCCTTTGAGCCCCGCTTACTGAGTATCCAGCCAAGAAGAAGACCTAACAGGAGGCCCGCGACCCAGCCGTTCAGTGTCAGCAAGAACGATTCCATCGGTTCCCCCTCACGGCGCGGGCTCGCCGGCCAGGGCGTCGAAGTCCCGCTCTGCTATGGCCGTAATGGTGTCTATCAGGCAGCCAGTACATTCCCACCACCACGTCAGTATGTGCTCCTCCCGGCCCTTCTCCCGACAACGGTCGCAGCCAGGACATTCGCCGTACACCTCGTAGTACCGGGCCACCAGCCGCCTGCGGCCACACTTGTCGCAGTGATCGAACCATCGGCGGGTGGCGTGGGTTATCCAGCTACAAGCAACAGGTCTCGCCATCACTCCCCCCCTCCCCCGCCGTCGCACAGCAGCGCGGCCTGCTTGTCGTACTCGACCAGGGCCTCGGCCTCGGAGTCGGTACGGAAGACTGTCGGAAACGTCCTGCCCCCTATCCGGACTGGACATTCTCGGTCATGTAGCGTCTCGATCGGCTGCCCCACGCCCACGCGCCAGCGAACCGTACCAGCGTTCAAGTTCTGGCACGTACAGACCGCGAGCGCAGGTTCAATGTCCACGAGCTGCACGGACCGTCCTTCGTACTCCGCATACGCCACCACCCACGGCGGCAGGGCCGGCGCGTCGGGGATCGGGGGCCGGTCAGGGGTCATGCCCATATGAAGTATCCGAGCAGGATGCCGTTAGCCCAACAGAATACTTCCAAGAAGATCACGTAAGGCAGCCTCATGTTGCCCTCCTCACTGCGGCAGCTCATCGAACGGCCGCCGCTTCAGCCGCTCCACCTTCTGCGGCTGGCACGCCCGGCACGGGGCCAGGATGTGCGCCACGCCGGGCCACCAGTTCCCGGTGCCAGCGTTCTCGGCGGTCACGGGCTCCCCCGTGGCGGTCACGGTGTAGTGGCCGCAGGAGTGGTGCGAGAACTCGTGCACGATGCGGGCGTCAGGCATTAGAGCCACCTCCGACAGCGAGAACACCAGAACCCGCAGGTATCTATGTGACAAGGCTTCTCAAAAGAGTGACCGTGCCGCTTTATGCGGTGGTGCCCCCGCACCAAGCACCGCAAGCGGCGGATCAGCGCAACCATCACGTCCCCCTCGCTAGCGTGCGCTCGATGGTCTCCTTGGCGTAGCCCACGTCCACCTCATGGGGCGTGAACCGCAGGAGCTTCCAGCCGTGGAGCGTGGCGAGGTTCAGGCGCTCCATGTCTGCCTTCACCCCCTTGATGGACCCGTGGGCCTGATACGTGTAGACGCCGCCCACGACCTCAATCAGCAGGCGATGCTCGGGCAGGGCGAAGTCGGCCCGGAACCGGCGACCCGGCACGTAGCGGAACTGGCGCTCATAGCAGACGCCCAGTTCCCCCAGGTGGACAGCCATCAGCTCCTCGGCGGGGTTCACAGCCCCCTCCTCGCGCGGCGGGTCATGGCTTCCTCCACACCACCACAGCCGACGGGAACGGCGCGGACGCCTTCGCCCCCACGAACTTCAGGCGGCCAGGGAGGAAGTGGACCTCGTTGGCCCAGTGCCAGGCCGTGCTCGTGCATACGTAGCTCTGCCACCACCTTGTATCGGTGCGCGCGGGCAACAAGGCGACCACTAGCGTCGCCCGCCCGATGCGAACGGACTGCGAACACTTCTTGACCCAGGGAAAGAGGTTGTCATGGGGCGGGTTAACGAAGACCCGGCCCTCCCACTCTTGAGCCAGGCCGTCTCGGGCTGCCCAGTAGGGCATCCGGTAGTAGGGCAGGTCCGGTGGGGTGCAGATGAACGGCACCAGGCCAGCAGTGCGGTGCCAGGGCAGGCAGCAGGGGTCAAGGTCGAAGGGACCACACTCTTCACTGAGCGTGTCGAACAAGCTGGGTGGGGTCTGCCAGTCCGTCTTGCTGGCAGGCGGCATGTAGCCACGGCCGCTCATGCCCTGTCCCCCTGGCCGGCGGCGATCCAGGCGGCCAGCTTGCATGGCCCCCAGTCCGGCTTGCCTGGCGGTGCTGCTGGGGCACAGTGAAAGCGGCAGAACAAACAGCGAGCCGGTCGCTTTGCAGGGGCCGCCGTCACCTCATGCCCCTGCCCACAGCATTTGCACGCCACGGTGATGTAGGCGCTCCCGGGCCGCCTCCGGGCAGGGCGGCCCACTGGCGGCCGTCAAGATAGGGCAGCGACACCTTGGCCTTCCTCTTGCTTGTCCCGATGTAGAGGTGCTTCAGCATCGCCGGCACCCCAGCCGCGTCGCACTGCGCCAGCAGCAACCGCACCCAGTCCAGCTCGCACGGGCGGCGGCCAGGGCCGGACTCCGGGGCCGTGACGAGGTAGTCGATGCGCTGACCATCCTTGCCGGAATCCCAGCCATCAAACCACTCGCCAGTGAGTACATTGAGATAACCGACTCCGGCTGATGGCATGGCGGCGGCGTCGCGTTCAGCGTGAGACTCGTAGGATTCGTTGCCCCGCTGGCCCATGAACTTGCCGAAGTCGCCCAGGCTGGCCTTTAGCTGAGCCGTGTAGTCGATCCGCGTCAGGTCCACCGGCCCCAGCAGCGGCTCAGCGCTGACCCACCTGTGCGCGGCGGGGGTCTGCAAGAGGAGCGGGATGCGCTCGTCGGCTGTCGCCTGGTCCTCCACGGACACGCCCAGGAAGATGTTGGGGTAAGGGATGGTCACCGGCTTGAGCCGAGCACCCCTATCGGCCATCGCAATCCTTGTTCTCTCAATGAAGTCGTAGTAGTGCTCCATGACTATTCGCATCTGGGCTGGACGCTTGGTGAGGACAAGGAACTTGTGCCGTGGACTGTTGGCCATGATGGTGATCACGCGCAGGAGGAACCCGCTATCGACCGCCTCGTGGAACAGGTCGCCCATCGGCGCGACGAAGACGGTCCTGGGCTTCCGCCAGTGGAGCGGCTGGTCTAGGCGCTCCGGGTGCAGCGTCGGCGTGGTGGGCTTGCCGAACCGCTTGAGCATGGAACGTGCCCAGCAATTAGCACAGCCAGCCGAGACGGGCGTACAGCCCTCTACGATTCCCCAGGTCTTATCCCACCATTCACCCGGCACCGGCGGCCTCCTTCGGCAGCTTGCCGAGGGCACGGACTTGGGAGAGGGCGCGGCTGTAACCCTCGGCGTGGGCCAAGTCTATGAGTCGTACCAACTCGCTTGGCAGGTCTACGCGCACCAGGGGTCGGACCGGCACCCACTGGCCAAAATCCGCCGTGTCGTACTGCATCCTGTCCTCCTTCAGGCGGCCCCCGGCTACCCCCAATCGGGCTTCTCCCGGATGTGCATCACCACTTTGGGCGTGTGGTGGAAGTAGGCGCCGAGGACGTTGGCGAGACTCACCCGTAGCTTGCGCTTGCCAAGGATGATCCGCCGGCCCGAACGCTTTGCCCGTAGTACCTTGGCGGCATCAGGGAGCCCTAGAGCCAGAACTTCGTCAAACTCAGCCATGTGACACTCCTTTCCTTTGCGGCCCCCGGCGGCGTCCCTGCCAGCCAGGGGCGAGTGCGCGGCGGGCGGGGGACAAACCCCGTGCCCCAACTTAGCCACCTGAGCCCGTGGGCTCTTGGAGCGGCCTACACCCGCCGCCTGGGAGACTGGTGGGATTCCCACATCGACGCGGCCAGTCAGCACTTGCCACTAGGTCTGGTTCTTCCAGACTGCGCCTCAGTCCCCCAGGCGAGGGGCGAGCCCTCGCCTGATGCTCGTGCCCAAGCGGTACCGAGGCCGGACAGCGTTTGCTCGCCTCCCGCCTCATGCGGCCGTTACCGCCCGCGACTTCAACAGCCACGAGGTCGCCCACCTGATCGCGCACTTCCGTGCGGAGGTCCCGTATCTCCACACGGGCGTCCTGTAGCTCCTGGTGTAGCAAAAGCCCACGATTGGCGGCGTCGCGGTTCGCCTTGTCCACCTTGGCCTCCAGGCTGTGTAGCGCAGCCACGATGGTGGTCCCCAGCACAAGGTCGGGCAGGGTCTCCTGTGGGGTAGGCGCGGGGATGACTGGCGGGCCGACAATATGCTCGCCGTCGGGGCACACGAGGTCCTCGCCGAACGACTTTACTGGCCTGCCTCTACCCCCAATATGACCGTGAATCCAGTCTCGGATAGTGGTGTAGCGGTACGGTTTCAGGGCGTGGTGACGCCGGAGGTGCATCAGCGTACCTGCTGGTGTCATCTCTGCCATAAAGTCTGCTGTCTGTCGGATACACCACTCCGCGCCCTTCTTGGGGTTCTGCTCTCGGAACTCCATGAACTTGGAGCGGATGGCCTCCCGGTTGAAGCTCATGTTCCCGTAGCTTCCTGCGCTTGCCATGTTACCCTCCTTGCTTCCTCAGATGCACGCGCCCGCAGTCGGGGCACTCATGCTCGTCCCGTGGCTCCGGCTTCTGGCCCAGGGCCGCCTTCAGCTTGCGGATAGTTGCTTTGCTGCCGTCCTTCAACCACAGTGCCCGCGCAATGCCCAGGGCGGCCTTGGGCTGGTCCTTGTAGGAACAGACGACGTACACCGACCACGCCATCGGCGGGCCGCCGTTGTCCTCAGCCCAGAGTTCCCCCGCCCGGACGTGCTCGTAGATGGTGCTCTCCGCGCACTCGAAGCCCTTGGCGAGAGCCTTGATACACTCAGCCCCATGCTTCCAAGGCTGCCGCTTCCATGCCTCCCAGTGCGCGAGGGCGTTGGCCGTCGTGATGTCCTCGCTTATCCTTGTGGCCCACTCATCAACCAGCAGTAGGTCGCGGTCGGTGATGCTGCTCAGAAGGCCGAGGATACGCTTGTCAGGATTACGTACATCCAGAATGTTGCGTGTCTCCTCGACGACGGTGAGAGCCTTGGACTGGGTGGTGACAGGCCGCCGGCACACCTCTTCCCCGCTGTCTTCCCACGTCGTCACCCACTGTTCCCCCACCCGGTCCACGCGCCAGTTACCTTGAGGAATGAGCCACTCCGTGTTGCAGCGCGCACACGTAGGGGCCGCGTTCTCCGGGTGCTCCTTCAGGTCCCGGAGGTCTGGCCGCCGCCCGCGAGGCTCAATGTGATGAGTTTGGGTCGCATCGGCTCCGCACACGCTACAGGGCACCGAGAGTTGTGACCCACTCATGCTGGCGCTTGAACCGCGTGCTCCCCCGGACAGTAGATTTTCTCCCGGCTGTAGTACCGCGCCTGCGTCCCGGCCGGCAGGGGGCAGAGGCAGCCGGGCTCCGAGCACACTGCGTCCCGCTGTAGGGTCATCAGCCCCCCAGCCTTGCGCCCTGCCGCAGGAGCCGCAGGAGCAGGCTGTGGCGGCGCAGGTGGTGCTGGGGCGGGCGGAGCCGGGGGAGCGGGTGCTGGTGCCACTACTGGCTCCACAGGCGCAGGGGCGGGCTCCAGAGCCTCCCAGGGGATAGCAGCGATGGCCTCGCGAATGATCTCCCGCCACTCGGCCACGGTGTCGGCCCGGACAGTGACCATTGCACTCGTCAGCTCCCGGCCGACTAGGTGGTTAACGTCAATCTTGAAGGTGCCGCTCACGGCAAACTCGTCAGGCATGTCCTCCTCCTATGTCTCAGCGGCGGAGATAGCGGCCCCCTACGGGCCGGCGGGCCGCTTGTCCGTTCCGCCAGCAGGGGCACCCGTCGTCCCGGCACCCGCCATCCTCATGTGGGCGCTGTGGCTGCTCCGGCGCAGCGGACAGGGCGGCACGGGCCAGCTTGATGACACAGCCCGCGTTATGGCGAACCCCGCCCTCACCGTCGTAGGCCGAGGCGCGGCAGTAGATACACGGGAAGTCGTTCTGCCTATCAAGCATGTCCTCCGCCGCTACCAGCGCCTCCCGCAGCGTGGGCGCGGTCATGGCCTCAGTTCCTCCCGCTCCCTCAACCAGTCGCCCGACCCCAGGCCGCCGTCGTGCTCGTCCTCCGGGTGGGCGGCGTCGTAGCGATCATCCTCGGCTGGCTTGTTCTGGCAGTGGGGGCGGGGAATCTCCTTGTCGTCTAAGACCACCACCCCCAGGTTGTTGCACCAGGGGCAGCCACCCCCGGGTGCCTGCTGCGGGACGGGGCCAGTCATGACGGGCTCCCGCACGAGCGGCAGGGCCGTGTGCTGTTCCTGCGGCCGCACCGCTGGCAGCGCCATATCCGGGAGGCGTCCGCGCTCATAGTGAACCTCCTCGCTAACTCAGCTCGCTTGCAGCGCCCGCCTGGGGGCGCGGGTGTCCTTGCTCTTCAGGGCTCGCCTGGCGGCCCTGTTCTTGGCGCAGCGGGCCAGACACCGGCCCTCCGCGTTCACGACGCGCCACGCGCGTGGCGGTGGGGATCACGGCTGGGGCTCCTTGCAGGCCGTCCGCAACTCTTCCTCTAGGTCAGGAATCGCTGCCGCCCTCTCACGGGCGTGCTTCAGTTGCTCCTTTACCGCGCAACACTCACACCAGCGCACCTTGAAGCCGTGGGCTAGGGCCAACGCGCCGCCGTCGCCAACCCAATCCAGCGACGCCTGATGCTTCTTGCAGTTCTGGCAGAGATCGCTCATGCCTTCCCCTTGCCCTGGCCGAAATCCGGGTGCTTCTTCTTCATGTGGTTCGCCTTGTTGGCGAAGGTCCGCCGGCAGACCTCGCACATCCCGGCAGCCGCCCGGCGCTGGAGACGTCGGGCCTCCTTGGCAGCGTCCATGAGGTCGTTGCAGAGACGCTCATTGCTCTGTAGCAGGTGATCCTTCTGGGTCTGTAGCCGGGAGACCTGCTCGCGGAGCCTTTCCCTCTCACCGCCCGCGAACACAATGGTGTGACCGTTGGGGCAATAGAAGCCTCCACCATCGTCACGCCGGCGCCGTTCAAGTTCCTCGGTGAGGCCGTACACGACGCCGCAGGTCGGGCAATCGTGGGCGTTGAGTACGACGCGGACCTGGGTTACGTCTCGCTGGCTGATTCTTCCCATTGGTTCAGCTCCTCTCGCACTCGGCGATGGCGGCCCGCTCGCTCATAGCCTCTCCCACCACGGCCGGCGCTGCGCCCGGTCCCGCGCCTTGGCCGCGTTCATGTCCTTGAACTTGTCTGCGAGTCCCGTCTTCGGCTTCCGCTCGCGCATGGGCGCGTCCTCGGCCAGCTCTTGGTCGTAGTCGCGTTGCCTACCACAGAGGATACAGACGGCAAATGTCAGGCCGTGGCTGGGGGAGTCAAGGCGCTCGTAGTGCTTGCAGGCGACGGCGCTAGGCATGGCGCTGCCTTTGCCGGTCATAGAGAATGATGGCCCCGGCAGTGGCTACGTTCAGACAGAAACGCGATGGGATACGAATAATATGGGCACAGAAGTCGCAAGTTGTAGAGGAGAGGCTACCGTCCTCAGGCCCCAGGATGTAAACGGCTCGCTCGGGGTGGCAGAAGTTGTCTAGGAATGTCGCGTCTTCCTTGATCTCAACGCCAATCGGGACGCAGGAATAAGGGATAAGTGCCCGGAACTCCTCGGCCGTCTTAAACCGCCAGTAGGGCAGATGTCGCCACGTCTGCATCGTATCGCTTGCCTGCTTCTGGTAGCGCGCCCCTATCGTGAAGATGAAGTCCGCGTCAAGGCAGAGAGCCGACCGCCACAGCGTGCCGATATTCCTCCGGTTCTTGCCGCGTTCAATACCGATACCGCAGTAGCCGCGCCAGCCGCCAACCCGTCGCGCCGTACCCGACGCCGCTGGTGGGGCGGACGCCGGGCCGGGCGACGGGTTGGCGGGGCAAGGCAAAGCAGAGGAAGGCATGGTGCTCTCCTTTGGCTAGGCGAGTAGTGACTTCTCTTTGAGCGAGCCGCCAGTAGGCAAGCGTTCCTGTTCGAGCCTCTGGCCGACAAACTTGTCTAGAGCTGTCACTGGGACTCGGCGTGAGCGGCCCAGCTTGATGGATTCCACCTCGCCACTCATAAGGAGACCATACAAGAAGCTGCGCCCTACACCGAGGCGGAGCGCAGCCTCGGGAACAGTAAGAAGGAGCCTGTCTTCTTCTCTCATCGTTCGCCCTCATTCCTAGTGGACAATGGTAGACTTAGTACAGGGGGATTATCATCGGGGAGCCAGAGGCAGCCTAGTGCCGTTCAGCACGTATTGGGGGGGCCGTTTGGCGGGGGCTAGGGCCGGGGTGCCGTCGCCAACTGCTCCAACGACGCGGCCGAGGAAACACTCAGCGTCAGCAGGTGGGCTCGGCCCTTACACTCGTCACAGGGAATGAGCACCGGGATGGCTTCCATTTCCACCCACGAGACCTCAATCCTGTTCTCGCAGGCTTCGCAGCGATAGTCGGCACTGTAGGCCCGGAAGGCCGTCACGGCTTCGGCGGCGACGGCGCCACCGGGCAGGCCCATCCATTCAGGGCGAACACGTACTGCCGAACCTTCTTCCGGGTCTCCTCGGCCTGCTTGTCCTCCGCCTCGCAGATGTTGATGTACTGCTCGCGCGTCAGTGTCTTCTCGGGCATCGTACTCTCCAGTCTAGCTATGAGCGCCTGCCAGGGAATCCTCCCCGAAGGGCACGCCGTGGCCACAAACCATCGGTGCTCAAGCAGCGTGCCGCCAACCTCGTGCGTGAAGCCCGGCCAGTCCTCCTCCTCGGCCAGCCAGTGCAGCAGGCCCACCAAGTTGTCCATCTGGTTCTTGTTCAACGGCTCTCCGGCCACGCCTTCGTTCTCCACCCCTAAGTACAGGCGGTTCGCCTCGGCGTCGCCCGCGTGCCAGGTGACAGCCTCGATCTCGTAGTGCTGTAGCAGCGGACCCTCGAAGGGGTTGCTGAATGCCCAGGAGACCTTGTCCAGGCCGTTCAGGCGGGCCAGGGCGGCCTTTATCCTGCCCTCCATCGAATGGAGGATCACGCCCCGGCCTATGCGGTGACGGAGGTCGCCGTACCCCTGTTTGTGCTGTGGCCCAGGCACCCAGATGGCGTGCGGGTAGCGCACGGCTACTTCGTGCCGTTCAACCGGAACAGATAGGTCGCCGCCATCGTCGTCGTGGACAGCAGACCGCCGATGAGCATGAAGGTCAGCTCGCTCGGCGACTCAGCCCATATCATCCCGGCGATGCTCAGCAGGCAGGCCACGACCAGCCCGGCCATGCCGATGATGGCGACCCAGAACTGTGTGATCTGTCGGTTCATACCTCAGTCTCCCTTCTCCACCGCCACCAGCGCCACCACGTACTGCCAGCCGGTGTCGGCGCTGGCGATGAGCCAGGGCTCCATAACTGGAGCGTGCCATCCGCAGCGCGGACAACAAAACCTGTCTTGATCCTGAGCTTGCCGTCCACGAAGTGGACCCTGGAAGCCCGCTTCCTGGTCGTGTTCCCCAGGCTTCATGTCAGCTCCCCTTCACCCGCCCACATCCGGCGCAGATGGCCGCTGCCAGGCCGGGTACTGGTATCCGCTTCGTTGAGCCACAAGAGCACATGGGTGCCTCCTTAGAAAATCCCCACCGACTGCCCCATGAGCGTCGGACTAGCGACAGGGCCAGCGCCCACCGCAGGCAGGCTCGGCGTCGTTGCCAGCGGCAGTCGGTCGGTGGTGTCGTCCTCATAGACCCAGATGGTGACGAGCAGCGTCACGCGCCAGTCCTCGTCGTGGGCCGCGCTGTTGGTCTCCAGCCCCGCCTTGAGGTTGGCAAGGTCTGCCCGCGTCCACGCCCCGCCGCCGGGCCGGGAGATGGGGACCCAAGCTCCGCGCTCATAGGCACCGCCTGGCCCCGCAGTGTCCCAGGATTGGACCGTGTAGGTTCCGTTAAGGCGGCAGGTGCCCCTACCGAAGAACTTGCTGCCGCCGACCGTCTTCTCTACCCACAGCAGCGCCGCATGGTAGGGCAGTGCATTCGCCCCCCAGCCTAGTTGCGCCGCGTCCTCGAACTCGGAGAGCTGTAGGTCGCTTATCGTCGCTGTGTGGTTGTACGTGCCGTCCCCGTCGTGCCCGCCCAGCTCGTCCCACTGCCCGAAGTCAGCAGAGCCCGCAGAGCCCGCCTTGAGGAACCAATCGTCATCGCTCGTGTCCGCGTTCGGAAAGGCTGTATCCACGCGCAACCGGGGGTAGGCCACGAGGTCGGGGGAGTCGGAGGCGGCGGCAGAGAACCGCGGCACCATATCGTCCAGATAGACTGTGATGCCGCAGTTGGGGCCGCTTATCTGACCCCAGTGCCAGCTTGAAGTGGCCCAGCCAGGAGTGCCTATGTCAAGAGAAAACTGTACCGTCCCGCCGAGGTAGAGCGTGGCCCAAACATGACTGGTGCTCAGGCTCAGCGGGTCAATGACTAGACAACCCCAGGTAGCGGTGTTCGCGGGGATCGCAGCGCTCGGCCCAGCTACTAGGACAGAGGCGCTGTTGTAGAGCCTGATCTTGCGGTCGGTGCCCACTTCGAGCACAGGGCTGCCACCAGACGCATCGTAGAGCAGAGGGAAGGCGGCACTGGGCGCGGGCGTGTTGATGCCGAAGTAGAAGATTCTGATATGAGTGGTAGAGTAGCCCTGGCCAGCGGCGATGTGGTAGTCATTGACCCCCGTCGCGTCCAGGGCGTAGACGCGAGCGCCCGTGATGGCGACGGCGTTGCTCAGAGAAACGGCTGCACCAGCGCTGCCGATATCCAGCAGGGGCTCTTGAGACTCCCCTCCCATCCCGAACTGGGGAATGGTGAACGCCACTAGCCTTCCCCCAGCGCCTTGAGTATCCGGGCGATGGTGGTCTTCAGCACGATCTTGCCGTCCGGGCGGGTCTCCTCCACCTCCGAGGCGATGAGCTTGAAGTGTTTGGTCAAGGGGCTCGCCGGGTCGCTCACGCGGTATACCGGCAGCTTGTCTGTCCCCCGCTCTTGGGAGACCCGGCACATCGCCACGATGAGCCCGCGCCAGCTCGACGGCGGCCCCTGGATGTGGCCGACCCAGATGCAGTCCGGGCCGTCGTTCGGGTCGCGCTCAACGTGGGCCGTTATCACGCCGCCAGCATCGTCCACCACCACGGCCCCTTCGTCCCGCTCAAACAGCTTCCGGAGCGTCTGCCCGGAGCGCAGCGTCGGGGGAGAGCCGACGGCGAGGAGGTTGTCGCCGGCCCGCTGGAAGTCGGCGTCGGTGGTAGCTAGTCGGGCGGCCATATCTCCCCCTATGCGCTCAGTGCCGAGATGCCATACTCTAGCTTCACAGCCAGCAGCCGGGCATCCCCACCTAAGTCGTCGCCGCTCACGTCACGGTAGACCTGCACAAACATCAGGTCGCCGGACGCTGCGCTTCCGGGCTCCGCGCCGGGCGTTATCGCGCCGCTGACCGACGATATGTGGACTTCCTCATCATCGATCCAGGTGTCATCGGTGAGAACGGCACTTCCGAACGCCGAGTCCAGGGGCCCCTCATTGCTCAAGACGAGTATCTGTATCGCCCAGCGCACCGTCTCGGCTGCGCCGCCGCCGCCGGAGCCCGTGGCCCAGTAGAACTGCGCGGTCAGCGTCGCCGTGTCCCAGTTGTCAGGCATAGCGATGCCCTTGTCCGTGCAGGCGTACTCGTCCGCATCCTTGTCGAAGGGGAGGTAAGTGTAGTTAATCTTGTTGTTCGTGGTCTCAGCCGTGGCAGCGTCGCCGCAGCTTGTCGTCGCCCTCGGCACCAAGCCACCGTTGGCAAGCAGAAGAATGGTCTGCTTGCCCGCCTGAACATTCCGGGATAGTTCAACCCAGTTCCCGGCCGAGGTCTGCATAAGCACGAGCATGTCTGCGAGAGCTACATCCAGCGTTACATCAGCCCCTCCCGCTAGCGATAGGTTCCCTGTCCCGTGCTTCACAACGACATTGCGGGCACCGTGGACTGTCTCAATGATGAGGGTGTCCCCGACATCCCCACCGTTGATCGTGTCGAGGTCGTCGGTCGCCGCCGCCTCGAAGGTGTCTATCTTGTGCCAGCTTTGCGTGACGGTGATTTCTCCGTCCGTGTCGAGGGTCAGCGTGGTCGGGTCGGTGAAGTTGACTATGAGATGCTCTACGTCTTCGAGGTTCAGGGTGGGAGAGGCTTCGACGGCGCTTACGGCCTCAGCGTTGGTGTACTTGGTGTGGTGCAGGGTAGCCGTGAGACCCGCCGGGTGTGCGTGTACGTGGTCTCTATGAGCAAACGGGAGCGCGGTCCCAGGGCTTGCTGAGTTGGCGATGTTTGCCGGGTTCGTCGCGTCCAAGGCCGTCTTCCAAGACGGGTCGCTCTCCCCGTTGTCCACGCCCAGCACGTTGCGGACGTTAGCAGCGGGAACGGACAGGGCTAGGCGAGCTGCAACCGGCGTAGAGTTCCACGCGAGGAGATCGCCGCGTGTGGTGCCAATGCCCAGTGCGTGAACGTGGTCACCGAAAACCACCTTCTCATCCGAGCCTGCCCCCTCTGCCGCTGCAACGGCAGCAAGCTCTGCCGTACCCGCACGGGTGATGTACTTCAGCCCCGTGGTCTCTCCGGAAGCCGCACCTAGCAGAGTCGAGTTGGCTCCCACAGCGAGCCGGGCAGGGGTACTACCAGCACTTGCAGCGTAGATATCGCCCTTCGTTGTAAGGGTGTCCTTCCGGGTGTACTGCGCATGGTCGTCATCACCAAGCCCAGACAGCGTACCGTGGTCCTGCGCCGTTGCCGCCCCGCCTGTCAAACTCGACCGCCGGAAGTCCGTCACGTCCACTATCTGCGCGTTGGGAGTGGAACCGTAGCTATCCTTGGTCTGCATCACGAAGCGGTAGAGAACGACCAGTTCAGGGCTAGGCAGAGTGCCCCAGGCTATGATCTCGTTGGTGGCTTCCTCAATGGCAGTCTTCTTGTCGGTGTACTCGGCCTGCCCCTGGACCATCTTGATGGGGTACTGCCAGTCACTCGTGGCGATCAGGGTAGCTGATACAAACTTGTTGTCCGTCACCTCCACCTGCGAAAAGGTGCCGTCGCCGTCGTCTTTGTTGTAGGCCAGCCGACCGGTACCACCCACCTTGTAGGGCAGCGTGGAGGCGGCGTCTTCCTTCCACGAGCCATCCACATCGTCCCGGTAGATGACGGGTATCTCTGCATCGGCAACCCCGTCTAGCTGTTGCTCGTACTGGTTCGCCGGGCTGCCGTCCACGATGTTATGGTCTATGTCCTGGTCGTAGAACTCACCGTCCGTGAGATAGAGTGTCAGTGAGGCGTCGTTGTCTGGCTCATCTTCGGTGTAGCCGCTTACGGTCAGTCCCCCGTTCCACACCGCCCCGATGGTGTCGTGAAGCCACTCATGAGTCTTGCCGCTCATAATGGTGCCGTGGCGCTCGTCTCCCAGTATGTAGGCGGCTCCGTCAGTGGCGTTCCAGTAGACAAGGCCAACGAGAACCTTATCCACCATCAGGACATCAAAGGCGTCCGCACCGGGGTTGACCGAATCCGTCAGGGTGGCCCCATCGTAATGCAGGAAGTGCGCCCCGGACACGTCGGAGATGATTATGTCGTCAGGGGCGCTGACGGTGTACTTCACGCCCACTTGGTAGTAGTCGAAGGAGCCATTGCTAGGACCGATGGTGAACGTGCGCGTGCCCGAGACGAAGCTGAGGACACTGTCCGCCCTGTTCGGGAAGCCCGTGGGCTCGTTCAGTATCTGCGCTATGTTGCCCGGAACCTGGACGAGATCGACGCCGGTAGAGCCATCGCCAGTGACATTGCCCGTGCCGATGTAGATGTTGTTGGTAGAGCCAGCTCCCAACTCTACGTCGAAGTTGGGTGGCTCACAGGGGCCAAAGACGCTATCTCGGAACGTGCCCTTGACCGTGGTGCTGGCTGGGCTGGAGGTTATGTCCTCCAGGCGGTTGCCATCGCTGTCCTCGATGAGGGCGTTGTTGGCGAAGACCATCTTGGGGAGGTCTCCACCCGTGTTTCCCATCCACCAGACAGCATGTATAGGGTTCGTCCCAGTCGGGTCGTTGGGAACGTCAAAGGTGCAGTTGGAGATGACAAGGTTGTTCCAGCGCCGACTTCCGTAACTGGCGTTCCCCAGCTTGATGTAACCCCATTCGGCATCAGTCCCAGCGGTGTAGTGAAAGGTGCAGCCCGTGAAAATCGCCTTTTCCACATCCGGGCCGCGGGTGGCGTCGCCCCCGGAAATCCATATAGCAAAGTCGTCCCCAGCCACGCTATCGAACGTACAGGCGTCGAATATGGCTGCCTCAATGTTTCCTACCCGCACACCCGCACGGAACACAACGCCTTTGAAGATGCAGGGGAGATCGGTGTCAGCACTGCCTATGCTACCAGTGCTGGCCTGGCCCTGACTCTCAATCATCTCCACAGGGCCGTTGAAGGCGCAGTCCGTGAAGTAGCACTGGTCGAGTTGGAGAATCCTGTCGTTGTCGTCTAGGCCGCCGAAGTTGCAGTTGGTGAACGTACACCGTTCGATCTCAACGCCATTAGTGCTGATCTTGCTGATCGGTTTGATCTTGCCCTCGAAGGTGCAGTTTTCAAACGCTAGGCCGATGATGTTGTTGGCCCCAGCGACGCTGTTCTGTCCGAAGATGAGATCGCCGTTACTGGCTGACGTTTTCACCTTCAGGTTGCGAATCACCGAGACGGGACGCCACTCGCCAGTCGCGCTGTTACCGAACTGGCCATCAACGGTAAAGTCGCCGTCAATGACGACGGTCGCGCCGGCTAGCGTGTCAATCGTGATACGGTGCAGAGTTTGGCCGTCGTTGGCACACTGCACAACGACATCCTCTTGGTAAGTGCCCCCTGCTATCCAGATTGACTTGTCGGCCTCTGAAGCCTTCCAAGCAGCAACGGCCCCGCCGATGGTCGAGTAGAGTGTGACGGGGTAGCCCTGGTAGGTGTAGACTATCTGGCCCTCTATCCCGCGTCCGGCCGCAACCTCCGTGGCCCACTCGGTCGCCACGAGGTAGTCGGGCGGGAAGAGCGCACCGGCCCCGAAAGGACCGTGCGCGTGCAGTGAGCGGATGTGCTTGTTGATCCACTCGCTGATCGGCCCGAACTGCTTGGGGATGATGACCGACTTAGAGTCGCCCGCGCCGATGCCGGCGCGGTGGGAGGGGATGGTGACTCCCTGTTGCTGCCCGAGGTTGCTCACGTGGCCGTTCCCTTCCCAGCCTCGACGGCCTGGAACTGAATCTCGGACTCGGTGTCGCCCTTAGTCTCATCCCGGCTGGGAACCTCAGTGAAGGGCGGCATGATCGTTATGTTGAAGTCGTTACCGAGGTAGTCCTGGAGCCGGAGCCTAGCCCCTGTGGTGCGGGCTGTCGTGAGGTTCGTGCGGAGCGTGTCGCCCCTCTGTGTGTGCGGTGCCCCGTTCCGCAACTTGACGCCGTCCGCTATCCGAACCGCCATCTTGACCAGCCGGATGTGGTGCGGCTGGATCGTCGCGCGGACGGTCCAGGACTTCAGCTCCACATAGGAAGCACTGTTGGCCGGGTCATTGACAAGGCGGATAACAGCGAAGTTCCCGTCTGTCCCTGCCGGGAAGTCTATGACGGTCTTGCCGGTAGTGGTGATCGCCGAACCAACCGGAGTAAGACTGGTAGCACCATCTATTGAGAAAGCCATCTGGCAGTTTAGGGAAGTCCCGCCCAGGTCTACCTCTATGTACTGGTAAATCTTCTGCATGGTGGGCTCGTCGTGGTCGATGATCCCGGAGTATATCTGGCTATCGACCGTCGTGTAGGTCATGTTGGCGGCGTCGTTCAGGTCCGCGACCGACCGCGCCATGACATACCCCATCTTGGACGCGGAAGACCCCCCACCGAAGTAGACCGGGAACGACACCCGCGTCCCGCTCACCTGCAACTCGTGGGCTGAGAAGACGGTGCCCAGCGTGTTGGACAGGCTGGTGTCGTTGTACAGGTTCTCCCATGCCTCGGAGACCAGGTTCCCGCGTTGGTCTCGAAACTGGCTCCACTGGTAGATGGTCTTGCTGGGCACCACGAACACCTTGCCCTCAGCCCAGGCGATGCCGCCCCCGATGTTCGTGTTGCTGTTAACGACATCAATGGCAGGGTTCAGGTACACAGCGGCTGACAAGTTCAGGTTGCGGAGGTCGCCGGTCCATATCCCGTACTCCCACACATCGTCATGGCTGGTGTAGAAGTAGATTTTGCCCGTGTAGTCGGTGGTGGCTCCCCGGATGTTCCTGACCGTGACGATGCGCGACACGTTGCCGCCGTCGTCCACGTCATAGATACCGGAGGTCTTGACGATGATCAGCATTTGCGCGATGAAGAAGGCGTTAACGAACTCGTCGTTGGTGTTCTCGCCCACAAATGTTTCGCCCGACCAGGAGCCGGTGTTCGAGGGGTCGGTGGTCCAGCGCAGCGTATCAGGCCCTTTGAGGCCCCAGAGCACGTCGCCGGCCGGGATGAAGTAGTCCTGGTACTTCCCCGTAGCCAGCGTGCTCTGCGTCCATCCGGTCCCTTCATTTATCGTGTACCAGTATCCGTTGCTGCCCTCAATCGCCATAAGTACGAAGTCGCCCCAGGAGGCAACGGAGAGTGGCGTCGCACCGGGGTCCTTCGTGGAGGCGAGCGTCGTCCCGTCCGTGGTGGACTTGTAGAGGTCGTTGTTGTTGATCAGAAAGGCGTTGAAGTTGCCCGCGCCGTCGTTGTGTACGATGCCCCCAAACCGCGCCAGGCCAGCGGCACCCACGGTCTCCGCCTCCTTGAAGTCGGGGCCGGAGAAGAGGTGGCCCGAGGCAGGGTCGGCGAGGAAGTTGAGGCCGATCCAGTATTGGTCCGTCCCGGTCTGCTGCGGCTTCTGCCCGGACATGCCGCCCCGGAAGTCGGTCTGCGTCCACTCCAAGTGCTTCTCAGGCGGGTCAACCTCGGTGATCACATACTGCTTCCCCCCGTCCTCGGGCTTGACCAGCATGAGGCCGATCTCGGTCGGCGTGCCGTCTGGGTCAATCGTTAGCTTGATATCGTAGGGATTGGCGGTCATTCACTTCACCGCCTTCGCCCAGGGCTCCTTGGCCTTTCGCCCGCACTCCAGCCGCCCGCAGGTTCGCGGCGGCTTGGGGAGCTGGCGACTCGGCTGCCAGAGCGTGGGCTGGACACAAACCGAGCAACAGGCCAGGGCGAGGCCACTGCGCCGGCCCAACCGCTCACACTCCTGAAGTGTGATCTCGGTCATTACGGCACCGCCGGAGTGTCAAAAATACTCTGCTCCCAGCGCCGCCTACCATACCAGCGGCCGGTCTCGTAGGGGCTCCAGAGGCGGGCCGGGAAGCGCCGGGTGGCGAGGGTGGCCTTGTACTTCTCCCACATCGCTAGGTAGCGGTTCGCCTCCTCACGGTAGAAGTCCCGGTCCTGAGAGGCGCTGAGGGACGGCGTGGACCGGAAGAGGAAGTGCGCAGCCAGGAAGAGGATGCCGTCCAGGTGGTGCTCCTCTACCTCCGTGACACTGGTCTCGGTACTCGTGAAGTCCGTCAGGAAGCCGTGGCCCCGAAGACGGAGTGTCCGGTCGGGAGGAGGCAACCGGCCCCAGCTCCTACTCCCACCCAAGTGGCCTCCCCGGTGGGCTTCACCAAACTGAATCGTGACCGTCCCCTCATGCTCCCGAAGCTCGTAGGGGATGCTCACATAGGGGTAGGTGGCCGTGGTGGTGCTCAGCTCGTACTCGACATCGTAGAGTTCATGGATGGGGTGAATAATTGTGTAGGCGGAGGTGGACGAGGGCGTGCCCGGAGCCCAGGTTGCGACGGTTAGGACGGTCGCGGTATTCGAGGAGATCGTGGTTGAGTTGGCCCCCGACTCCACCCGGTAGCCCGCGAACTGGTTGGTGATCCAAGCCTTTCCTGTATCGGTCAGGCTGGTGCTGCCGGTGGCGGTGCTTGTCCCGTAGTCGCCCAGGCGGTAGGCCCAGGTGTTGGTGACGGTCGTTATCTGGTCGTCAACGATGTTCCGGGAGATTGCGGGGTACGCCCGCCGGAGCGCCCAGTTCAGCGCCCGCCGCTTATCCGACGGCTTCCATATCTTGTGGATTTCATAGGTGGTGCCGCTGGGGACCTGTGTCGGCGCACCGAAGGCCGTGTAGGGCGTTATGGTCCCCGCCGCAGCAAAGTCCAGGACGCGACGCTCGTTGCCAAGCAGGGCCGCCGCGCCCGACGTCAGGATCACCCACTGGTTGTTGCAGGCGTCGTCCTCGTTCCCGAACTCGTCCTTGAGCGACGTGTCAATTAGCGTCGCACCCGAAGCCCCACCGTTGCTGGAGGCTGTGTGCGTAACAAGGTCGCCCACCATGTCGGAGAGCAGTTGTCGCGCTTCCGTCAACGTCGTGGTGGCCATACGCTACCTCCTGATCACCCCGCCCTTCGACCCAGGCGCCTGACGGACTATGGCCTTTCGCGCCGTGGTGCTAGCCTTGGCCTTTCTGGCCGTCTTGCCTGCCGTCAACCGCTTGGTGATCGCCATGCGCTACCCCCTGTTCGGCGCGTCCTGGCGCATCCGCCTGTGTCCCCTGGGCTTGTACTCGCCCCGCGCACCCGTGCCGCTGCCGGCCACCCGCTCCAGGACGTGGTCGTGTTCGCGGGCGTCATGTGTGTAAACGTAGCCACAGGCGCACTGAAGGCGCAGCTTGGGCACCGCGTCCCCCACCCACCTGTCCTGAATGACCTTGCAGTAGCGCCACACCCCGCAGATAGGGCACCGTGCCTGTGTGTCGTGGTACGCCTCCTGGTGGCGCTCCATGCGCCTCATGGGCGTGGGGAGCCTCCCAACACCTGCGGCGCGCTGACGGCCACTGTAGCGGTCCCAGTAGCCCACTAGGCCACCTCCACCGCAGCCACGGTGTTGCGCTTGAACGACTCCTTCAGCGCACCGCCCCGGAAGAACCAGTGGCGGTCTATCGTCTCCTGGTGGTCCTCGGCAGGGACGAAGTGCTGCGTCCCGTCGAGGAGGGTGATGAGAAAGCCGGGACGAGCCCGGATGTCTGTGTTCTCACTCACCTCTATCTGCTCGTGGTAGGTGCCCGGCTGAACTAGAACCCTCCCGCCCTCCTGGACGGCGTCAACGGCCGCCTGAAGAGAGGTGTGCGTCCCGGTCCCGTCCGGAGTAACAACAGCGTCGTACTGCCCGTGCTTCGCCTTACGGTGCAGCCCCAGTGCCGACTTCGGTCTTTTGTGCTTCGGTTTGGTTGTCCAGTCGCATTCTGGACAGTCCAGAATCCTCATGGCTACTTCCCCTTACCCTTGATGAGCTTCCCGCCTTTGGTGCGGCCCGGATGGCCCTTCTTAGGCTTATACGAACCTTTGCCCTGGCCGTGTGGCATCTCGCCTCCGATACTTGGCTACGGTCGCGCCTATGATGTACTGGTCCTGGTAGATCGCTACCCGCTGGGCGACTCGACGGCAGGCGGGGCAGAGGATGGCCTCAGTGGCTGTCCCCCGCCTCGCCTCCGTCACATGCTCCTGCTTACAGACAAAGTCGTAGCGGGGCATGGCTACCTCCCGCTTAGGACACTAGGTCCTGTTCCTCTTCGTACCACGAGAGCCCCGAAGTGTAGGTCTCGTCGTTCACCGAAGTCACGACCTGGAGCGAGATGGCCCCCGTTGGGGGAACAATCAGGCGGCCCCCCACCTCCACGGAGATTACTGCCCCAGGCAGGGCGGTCGGTGGAAGTGTCACTGTACCCCACGGATACCAGCCGTTGTCCACCACTGTCGCGCCCACATCGACGATGCCCAGGCCGTTATAGGTTTTGCCAGTGGGGCCTGTCCAGTTTGTTGCCGAGGGCGCGATGTCAGCCGTGGGCGCGGTCATCCCGGCGGGGTGAATGCACGCCCAAAGTGAGCCCGTCCCGGCTTCGCCGCCGGCCACGAGGCAGTGGGTAAAGATGCGGTCCACGATGTACGACGGCCCTCCAGCGGCCTCACCGTTGTAGAGGGTTATGCCCGCGACAGTGTCTGGCCTAACGACCAAGCCAGCGACCGCTGCTGTCGCTATGACCGAGTAACCAGTGCCCCTACGGGTCATCTCTGTGTAGCGCGGGAAGCCACCGGTAACAATGAGTTCATTGTACTCATTCAGTTCGGCTACCCTATCGTTCCCGTTTGCCCGTACACGACCCACAATTCGTATTTCGTCAGTCATTTCGTTTCCGCCTTTGCTTTCACCTTGCTACTGAATTGCCGTCAAACTCCCACCGCCACGAGGCCCTTCTTGGCGGCGCTCACTCCGTCGCGCACGCCCTCCAAGAAAGGCACCCAGCGGTCATTCACAATGTCGTCCCAGTCGTACTTCCGGGCGTGGCGCACGGCCTTGTCCTTCAGCTCGCCGTGCCCTGCGCCCCGCATGGCCGCCTCCATAGCACGTACCAGCCCGTTCAGGTCCGGCTCCACGATGAAGGTGTCAGTGGCGGGCGCGTAGAAGCGCCGGTAGACGGGCACCCTCCACCCAGCCACGCCTATCTCCGGCTGGCAGCCAGCGTCGGTCACTATCACCGGGACACCGCACGCCTGCGCCTCCAGCGGCGGTAGGCCGAAGCCCTCCCACTGGGAAACGTTCACAAGACAGTCCATCGCGTTGTAGAGCGACGCCATCTTCTCTTCGGGGAACCCGTCAACGTGCCCGCCCAGGTGCATCTGCTCCGGTGGCGGGAAGAGGATGTGGTACTTCACGCGGTCGTCCTGATAGGCCCGCGCGTAGGCACTCAGCATCTTCACGAGGTCCGGGCCGCCGTGGCCGGCGTCCATCATGGAGTGTATGTAGATCAGGAAGTCCTTGTGGCCCCGCTGCAACAGTTGCGCCGTCGCATCCATCACGAGGTCATGGCACTTCCTGAAGGGATAGGTGCCGTTCCGGGCCACCATGCCGAAGATGAAGCAGTCCTCGGTGAGGTAGGGCGCTCCCTGCTCACGGGCCGCGCCTATCATCCGCATCCTCTGCTCGGCACGCTGGGCAGCGTTCGGGCGAAAGATAGTGGTGTCCACCCCCAACGGGATGTACTCGACCTTCTTGACACCGGCCTCCTTGAGCGCCCCCGTGCCCCACTCCGTCGGCACCACGACCTTGTGGGCCATCTGGAGGTTCTCGACCAGCCGCTGCCCCATCGGGGCGTGGTCCGGGAAGGCGATAGGCACCCACCTAAACTGCTTCCACACGTCCGTCTTCCATATCCAATGGTCCGTGACGGAGATCACCACGTCGGCCTTGAAGTGCTGTGCCCAGCGCCCTACGACGCTCTCTCCCATGTCCCGAAGGTCCACCAGCGGGTACATGGGTATACCCTCCCA
>CBDURB010000001.1:0-33729 GCA_965369585.1 uncultured bacterium | reverse complement strand
CCTCGTAGTCGCCGGGCTCGGCCAGCCAGCCAGTGACGCCGTGCTCGATGATGTCGACCTGCCCGCCCCAGCGCCAGCCCAGAACCGGCACGCCCGCAGCCATCGCTTCCAAGGTGCCGATGCCGAACGTCTCCCGCGTCGTGCAGAGATAGACTGCTGCCTTGCTGATGGCGTCCTTCCCCTCGTGGTAGGGCAACAGCCCCGTCACCTGCAGGTTCGGGATATTGGGGTTGCCGTAGGTGCTCACGAAGGGCACCTTTGGGGCAAGGCGGGCGAGTTCGTGTACGGGTTCAGGATCGCAGACGGGGTCGACGCGCGTCTTGTTCCAGAGCACGTATCCCCCATTCCCTCCAAGCTCCCACTCTTCCAGATCAACGCCGTGGCCAATGGCCCTCACGGGGCGCAGGCTGTGGCGCCGTAGGGATCGTGCCACCCACTCGCTGGGGGCCGTCACCGCGTCCGCTTGGCGAATCGACTCCATGCAGGACGCGTTGGCCTTCGCGAACCAAGCAGCGGTCCACTCGAACTCGGCCCAGTACACGCCGTGGTTGTGGACGATAAGAGGTATGTGGGGGTAGCGTTCCAGCAGCCGCTTGTCGGCGGCGATGTGGACGGCGATGAGGTCGGCAGCATCCGGTGAATCCACCACACTGCAGCCACGGGCGGGGAGATGCCGTAGCTGCGCCTCCACCACACGCCGGATGCCGCCGTCGCCTCGGTCCTCCCCGCCGAATTGGGGATAGATGTAAACGTTAAGATCGCTCATGCTTCCGCCGCCTGCATTGCGTGCTCGCTACCGCCAGCCTCTGGGTGGCCCGCCTTGTATGTCCCGATGTGTACGAAGGCATCGCCCGTGGGGCGGATGATATCGACTGGCCACGCCACCTTCAGCCGGGCCTCTGCCCGGGCCGCGACGGCCTGCTCGGTGGCACCCTGCTCTATCCCCTCGGGCCAGGGGCCGACCTGTCGCCCAAAGGCCACCCTCTCCAGCCGGGGACCTCCCGTGAAGACGTGCTGCTCCGGGCTCGCAGGATCGAACTCCAGCCAGTGCAGTCCGCCGTGATGCAGCAACCTCCCGCGCAGTTCATCGGTGTAGCCGATATAGCCCATCCTGACGCAGTCCAGGACGCCAGCCCGCAGCACCTCGACGATGGGGACGATGTCCAGGAGCCGCGTTAGCTTCCAGTCGTCCTCCAGGGGCAGCACAATGTCCGCGATCTGATGCACGATCTGGGTGGCGGTGTTGTAGTTCCCGCCGTAGCCCCTACGCTCCGAGTTGGTGATGCTCACCTTGTCGCCGTAGTGCTTGTGGGCCAGCTCCAGCAGCTCATCGCGGTACTTCTGGCTGCTGCCGTCGTCCGCTATGTGCATCCACACGTCCTCTGGGGTGTTGAGGTTGGCGGCGACGCTCTCCATCGTGATCTTCGCCACGTCCAGGCGGTCGTAGGTGAGCAGCATGATGACGATCACGGCCTACTGCAGATCCGCTGGCCCCGTGACCTCCGGCCCCTGCGGTATCCGGTCGATCTCCTCATGCGACAGCACGACGACCTCGTTCCAGCTAGCCCCTTCGGCGGTAAGGTGGAGACGGACACAGTCCTCGAGTACATCGGCGTTGGCGAACGGTCGCCGCCGGCCCTTGTCCATCACGTACACGACGGGGGCGCCGTCTCTTCGGATCAGCATGCCGTCGGCGGGCACATCGAGTTCCGGCGGCGGCGTCTTTTCCGTCGGCTCGAATGGCAGCGACACCACCGGCCCTTGCCCCTCCACCGGTTCCGGCTCAGATACCTCTACCAGCGGCTCCGCTGGCGGCTTCAGCTTCGCGCTCCGCTTGCGCGGGGCTGCCTTCTTTTTCGTGGCCATATCAACGGCCTCCTTTCACACTCCACACGGATCGGTACGCGCCCCGGCCCGCCACGGGGATCATCGCCAGCCTCTCTGCCTCGCCGTAGCGGTTTAGCAGTGCCCCGACATCGGCGTGGGATTGCAAGAAGTCGGGGCCGGGGCCGTCGCCTCTTAGTTGCGTCTCGAAGAACAGCACCTGGGAGCGCGCTATCAGGAGGGCCAGCGTCTCCAAAGCAGCCTGCCTGCCGTGCTCCTGCACCATGTAGGCCCAGGTAGAGAACAGGAACACGATGTCCGCCGCCTCCGGCTCGTAGCCCACAATATCGGCGCGGAGAAACTGGCATCCGATCGTGTCGGCGCCGAACCCGCCCCACAAGTCGCGGGCCTGCCCGACGATATCGGCGTCCCTGTCGACACCCACGGCCCGCGCCCCCTCCGCCGCGGCCATCGCCGCCGTCTCACCGGTGTGGCAGCCCAGATCGAGCACATCTCGCCCGGCTAGGCAGTCCCACGCGCCGTCCTCGTCGCCGCCGAGCGCGCCCCTGACGGCGATCCAACGGTCTACGGTGCGCATCCCTGGATGCTTCTCGCTGATGGCCCGCCAGAAGTAGTAGGCGTCCGGCTTGGGCCGCTTATCGGGGCTGTCCTCTTCGGCGAAACGCGACTCGCCGAAGTCGAGCGCCACGGGGTAGTCGCCCCGCACGATCAGGTTCTTGGCCGTTAGGTCGCCGTGGCGTATGCTGCGCTCCCTGAAGGCATGGATCAGCGCTATGCAGCGCCGCAGGAACGCGGCCTCGTCCTGCACGGGCTCGTCTTCGCCGATGTCCTCGGTGACGGTAACCATCAGACCAGGCACGCCATCTTCGTAGCCCTTCACCTGCGGCACAAACGGCGTCGGTGCCAGCGCCTTCAGGAAGCGCAGCTCATTCACCAGTTCCGCTCGGCCCACCTCAGTGTGTGCCCTCTTGACCACGGCACCGCCCTCGCGCTCGACGGTAATGTCCGCGCGATCCGCAACCTTCTTCACCATCGCTTTATCTGCGCCTCCCGATGGCCGCCAGGGTGTCCACCTCGTCGCTGGTGCTGATCTCCCTGATGTCCAGTGCTTCGTAGAAGGCTGGGTCGAGGAGCACCTCCGTGAATGCGGGCTTGGTGAACCGGTAGTAGTCCTCGGGGTAGGGGTGATAGATCCGGTAGCCCAGCGTCGGCACCGAGAGTACGAAGTGACCCCCGCGCTTCAGGACACGCGCCACCTGTTCCAGCGTCAGCCAGAACCTGTCGTCGTGCTCCAGCGTCTCCAGGCACAGCACGGTGTCGACGGACTGCGGCTTATACCGTGTCTTCAAGTCGTGGAAGTTCATCACCTTGTCGACGCCCTTCCCGGCCAGCATGTCGATACCGGTGTACTTGTGGTTGCCGGTGAAGATCGTCCGCGGCACGCCGCCGTAGACCTCGCGGGAGCCGAGCTCCAGCACGACGCGCCCTTCCGACAGGTGCTCTGGATACCAGTCGCGGAGGGCGGCCATGACCTCGTCGCGCATCACTTACCCCTCGGCTTGAGCGTCACCCAGATGCGGTGATCCTCGAAGACTAGCTGGGTGATGTCCCACATGTGCATCCGGTACTCCCCGGCCAGCCGGTCCGGCCCCGCGAAGTACTCCGTGAAGGTCTCCACGGCGAAGAAGCGGATATGCGTCGGGTCCTTGACGGCGTCGACGTGCGGCCAGCGCGGCACAATGATCTCCAGGGCGCCACCGGGCTCCAGCACCCGCCAGCACTCGTTCATGATGGCGATGGTGTCCGGTATGTGCTCCAGGAAGTCCTTCGCGCGCACCTCCTCGGCGCTGTTGGCGGCCAGGGGGATGCCAACGCGCAGGTCGGCTCGGATGTCGGCCTCCGTCACGTTGTCGATGCCGATATAGCCCTCCGGCTTGTTGACGCCGCAGCCCAGGTCAACCTTCATCGGGTCCACCCCGCAGCAGGCCAGCCCAGTGGGGACAGGGTCCGCTTGACCCGACGCCACAGCCGCACATGGTGGGGCACCTTAGACGTGAGGTAGTCCTTGGCGTACTGCTTGGATAACGTAGAGCCGCAGTGCTGGCGGCAGACGGGACACTTCATCAGCTTGTCTCCACGACGATGAAGAAATATTGCTGCTTCTCTGGAACCCATATAGCCTCGTAGCCCGCTAACTCACGGGGAAGCGGGCGCGGTAGTGGACGCTCAAGCAGGAACACATTCAGGAGGAGCGTCACTGAAGCCATTACGGCTTCTCCCCAGACCATCCCGCCGGGGCGTTGCCCAGCAGCACGCCCCATACGTGCTGCCAGGGGTCAATGAACCCGAACAGGATGTCCGGCCCCGGCGTGGCCACGAACCTCTCCGCGTACCGTTGCTCCCACTCGTAGCCCGTGCAGCCCTCCGGTGTCTCCCCGTAGGCGTCGAAGAAGCGCTTGTGGTACATCAGCGGACGGCCGTTCCAGGTGTAGCCCTGCCGCTCGAACGTCACGCCGGCGACCCCTTCCGTGCGGATGTTGTGGAAGTAGGCCACGCGACCGCCGCGCTGCTCCGGGCGGGGCGGCATCAGCGAGACGGCGCCGAGGTCCTCATGCTTCATCAGCACCGATGCCCAGGGCGTCAGGTCGATGTCCTCGATGAGCGAATAGCTGTCGTCGGCGTAGATGACCAGCGGGGATGTCTCCAGGGCACGCTTCAGGCCGTGGTTCAGGCCACCGCCGAGGCCGCGGCCGTGGGTATGGCCCACCACGACGGGCCAGGGACTGAAGTCGACCGCCATCTGGTTCGCTATCTCGTCATCGATGGCGACCGAGTCGTTGGCGACGAGTAGCTGCAGGTCGCCGGTGTACTTCATGTGGCGACCCCAGGACATAATGGTCTGCTTGGCCATCTGTAGGCGTGACCAGCCGCCGTAGGGGCCATCGATGGGCGGGATGAACATCGTCATGATGACGGTGATGGGCGGGAGTTGCATCTATGGGCACTCCTGCATCAGATCTCCTCGGCGTCGGCTATCAGTTCTCGCATCTCGTCTATCGCCATGAAGCTATTCGGCGTGTGGGAGGCCAGGGTGAACGCCTCCTCGCCGACCCGCTGGCCGGGCGGCACGAGCTGGAAGTGGAACGGATCGTGCTCGATCACGGCCCGCACCGACTCCTCGTAGTGGATCAGCATCTCGTGCAGCTTCTCGCCGGGCCGCTCTCCGATGATCTCCACTTTCACGTCGTCACTCGTGGCGGCCTTGGCCACGTCAAGGATCGTCATAGCCCGCGCCTGGGGAACCACGATGCTGCCGGGTCGTGCCCGCTCCAGGGCCAGCATTATGAGGTCGATCGCCTCGTCCGCGGCCATCCAGAACCGTGTCATCGCGGGGTTGGTGATGCGCACCCGGCCCAGCTCCTCGACCTGGCGCCGGAACAGCGGGATGACCGACCCCGTGCTACCCACCACGTTGCCGTAGCGGACGCATGTGAAGTCGGGGCCGCCCTGGAACTGGGCGGTGTCGGCGAACAGCCGCTCCATCGCCATCTTGGAGCAGCCATAGACGTTGACGGGCTGCACCGCCTTGTCGGTGGAGATCCCCACCACTCGCTTGATGCCCGCCTCCTGCGCGGCCACCATCACGGCCTGTGTGCCACCCACGTTCACCCGCACGCACTCGGTGGCGTTGACCTCCGCCTCGGGTATGTACTTCAGGGCCGCCGCGTGGATCACGATGTCGTGGCCCATCATGGCCACCCTCAGCCGATCGGCATCCCTCACGTCGCCCAGGATGTAGCGAGCGAAGGGGTAGCGCCGCCGGCACTCGTCCTGCTTCGTTTCGTCCCGGCTGTAGGCTGTCACCTCCCAGTCGAGGCCGCCGCGCTCTATGCGACGCAGGATGCCGCGCCCGAGGAAGCCCGCCCCGCCGGTGACGAGAACCTTCATCAGTTATCGACCACCAGCAGCTCGAAGTCGCAAGCAGCTTCCGCTATAGCTCCATCCCCGAACGCCTCCAGCCAGATGTCCGTCTTCTGGGGTATCGCCATCTCGGGCCCCTTGGCCCGGTATGGGACGTTGCCAATGACACCGTCGAAGAACAGACCGAGCCGCTTGCTCTTCATCGGAGCCACAACATCGTCGATGTCCTCCCTCGTGAACATCCGAATGTTAGCGATCTTTTTCGAGTCCACGTGCATGTGCAGACTCAGTAGATAGGCCGTCTTGTCTATTGGTACGGTCCAGCCCCCGAACTGCGTTTGCCCCTCTCCGACGCCGATTTGGATCACGTCGGTACCACCACCGCTGTTCTCCACCGTCACCGCAGCAGTGTTCGCTGCTCCGTAGATCCCTACCGCTGACACGAACGCCCGGTGGACACGCCAGAAGGACGTCACCGTAGCCGCGCTGACATTGATACCGTTCGTGGCTATTGCCTCTTCGGCCACGTTGAAGCTGTCGTCGAGCCCCTGAACGATTATCTCTCGTGCCCCGGCCCCACCAGCTACGTCGGCGGCATCTCCCCCAGCCTTTATCCGGACGGTTGTTGGGGCAGAAAGGGGCCAAGCTGTGAAGCCCAGCAAGTTGATGAACGCCCACGAGTTCATCGGCACGTTATCGTTCCTCCCGAACTTGTGCACCAACGAATGCCCGGGGATGCTGCCCTTCTGTACCTCAATGAGAAAGTCGTCGCCAAAAGGCGTAAGGCGAGTGGTGAGGAGATGCCGTATTTGCTCGAGCGTCCACTCAGCTGACGCACCACCATTTGGCATGTTCAGTTTCCTCCGGCTACTAGGTCTTCATCGTTTCGATTGCCTTGGTAGGAGGGGACGGGGGCTGAGCCCGCCCCCTCCTTGCTTGCTTCTTGTCTCAGCCAGACTAGCGGCTGCCGGTGCCTCCGCCACCGCGTTCCCAGAGACCCCAGTAGCTAGGACCAGGGATGCTGGTCTTGCCACCGTCGACGTGGTAGCCCTGACCAGGGAACGGATCGCGCTCGTGCTGCAGCGGGCAGTACTGCACGTTCTGCAGCCGACCGGCAAGCCACGGCGTCCTCAGGATCAGCCGAGGCTCGATCTTGCAGTTAAGTGTGAAACACTGTTGGTTCTGTTCCGGCCACGTAAGCCAGGGCCCCTCGACCTCGCCCAGGACACCTTTGGCGAAGGCATCCAAGACTGCGGCCGTCTGGTACTGGAAATACTCCATGAACGTGACCGAAGTACCGCCCAGGACCGACATGGGGATGATGTAGATGTCGGAGCTGAAGCAGCCCTCGCCCACGTTGGGGTGGGCCGAGTTGTTCTCGGGGATGCCGTCGTCGATGATGACCTCGATCTGGGCGCCGTCGATGAGCAGGAACTTGCCCTGCATCATCGCGTCACGCATGGCGACCTGGTCGCCGGCGTCGACGTTGACGCGCTGGCCGGAGGCGTTGGTGACCTGGCACATGCTGGTGAGGTAGCTACAGGGCCAGCAGCGCACGATCTGGTCGAATGCCGACTCGCGCATGACGAACACCCAGCGAACTGGGTCCACGCCGGTGCGCGAGGACAGGCTCTTCAGGTAGTGGAACATGCTCGTGAGGGCGGTGACCAGGCCCGCGCAGTTGGCGCCCACGTTGGCAAAGTTGAAGTCCTTGACGTCCGAATCCAGGGACGGGCAGGCCGTGCCGGTGATGGCGTCCACGAAACCGGTGTTGACGAGGACCTGGAACCCGCTGAACTGGGTGGCAAAGCCCACGTTGTTGGCGGGACTATCGACCCAGAGCCGCTGCGACAGGTCTCGATGCGCGAAGACCCCACGCTCGAACAGGAACTTCGAGATCGCGTTGGTCAGCACGTCGCTGGGCACCGACGGGTCGCCGGGGCCGGTGGCCCAGAAGCCGTCGGCGTCGATGGGAGAGCCCACTATCCGTAGGTCCGTCGGATCGGCACGGTCGACTCGCTGGCTCAACCGGTTAAGGTCGAGCTCCGGGGTCGCATATTCGTAGCGGCCCAATGGCGCGGTGACGAGGCAGCCCTTGGTGAGCCCAGCGACGGGCGGATCGCCGCACGCTGTCGTCGGCTGGTCGCCAACGCCCGCCTGCACGCCCGTAAGGGTGTAGAAGGTCGGGTCGGTGAATAGTGTGGGGATCGCTGGGAGCTGACTCATGATGCCCTTGTTCCCCACTATGGTATGGAACAGATCTTGATCTACCCCAGGGAAGCTGAGTAGCCCCCCTGGGCCGTGGAAGTACCCCGTGGATATCGGGGTGCCGGGCGACGTGTGCTTGTAGCGGACGCCCCCCTGCTTGGCGGCGAGTTTTTCCTCGATCTCGGCCACCAGGCTATCGAGTACGGATGTGTCCTTCATGTCGTCGTTTCCTCCTCCTCCTCATCTCCACGACAAAGCCCGCCGAGGGGCGGGCTGGATGCCGGTTGTTGCTCGCTCTATTTGATGCCGGCGATCTGCTTCAGCGCCCTGCCGCCGGGGGTCTTCTCCAACTTCTCGGAGTCGAGGGCCTCCTCGGGGTCGATGCCCTTGGCCTTGAGTTCGGCCTCGGTGAGCACGTTGCCCTTGTCGTCCGTCGGGCGCTCGCCGCCGGCCGGCGGCTGCCGCTGGGGAGCCATCTTGGCGGCGATCTTCTCGTCGTCGGATGCCTGCAGGGCCTTGATCTGTTCCCCCTGCTCGGCCTGGGCCGTGGCGATCTCGGTGAGCTGTGTGCCCTGCGCCTCGATCACCGTGACCAGTTTGGCGATAGCGTCATCGCCCTTCGGTGCGTCGCCTTCGCCCTTACCCTCGGCAGGCTTGGGGTCGGGTGTCGGCGCGGCCTCGATGGCCTCGGCCAGCACCTCCTTGAAGTCGACCTTGCCCGACTTCAGGTCCTCCTCCTTCTCCTCCAGGAGCTTCTCTAGCGCAGTCACCCGGCCTTCACCGATGTGCTTGACCAAGAACCCGCGCCTCTCGTCAGTGAGTCCCATCGCAACCTCCTTCGTGTTGTCTGCTGTGAACTCCGTCCATTGATTCGCCGCCTTCTCCAGCGGTAGTACGCTCACTTCGAAGTCCCGATACCACGGGTAGGTGTCGCTGTCTTCATCCTTGTTATGGTAGAAGCCGTGGCTAACGCCCAGCGGCTCCTCAGTGGTGGCCAGCGACTCGGCTACGTCCTCCATGCCCTTGTCGAACGAGCCCGAGTGCAGCACGAAGCCGTGCGTGAAATCGACCCAGTCAGCGACGCCGACTCGGCTACCGGGGACGTGCCAGAGCCTCAGATCCGGCATATCCTTGGTGCGCTCGGCGTAGGACACGGCACCCTCGTGCGCGTCACCGGGGATGATCTCGCCATCGCGGTCGCGCCAGACGTTGCTGGTGAGCGTCATCCAGCGCCAGTTGCCCTGCGCGTCCTTGAACGCGGAGAACGCGCCCGGCGCCGCCTCCTTGATGGCGGTGGGCATGTCGGCGGGCTTCTTGTCGGGGTTGGCCTTGCGCCAGGCGGTCCGCACCTTCGCCTTCACGCCCGCCAGGGCAGCGGCCGGGATCTGCACCTTCTGGCCGCGGAACCCCTTGCCCAGCGCGGCGACGGCGGCGCCGACGATGCCGGCGTCGGGCTTGCCCCCCGGCGTCCTGGTGAGCCGCAGCTTCCATGTGCTCGGCTTCGTCGCGTCCGGCACATAGGCGTAGGCGGAGGCGGGGAAGTCCTTACCGTCCTCGCGCTTGGTGGCCTTCTCGCCCAGGCCCAGGGCCTCGCCCAGTTTCTCCCTGGCTTTCCCGAACCAGTTGCCTGATTCTGGCGGCTTGCCCAGGCGCTCCTCCATCTCGGCCGCCGCCGCCTTGACTTCGTTGGCCTTCTCGGCCAGGGTGGCATCGCTGGCGAAGATATTGTCTACGATGGCCCGGAAGCGCGATTCCAGCCGGTAGGCATAGCTCTCGACCTCCTGGGCCTCATCGTAGTCATCAGCCTCGCCGAAGGTAGTGGCCCCGGCCAGCGGCGCGGGCGCTATCTCAACCAGCGACGGGCCGCAGGCGCTGCACTTCTCGCCTTCGCCCTTGCCCTCGCACTGGGCGCACTTCTGGCCCTCGGCCTCCAGCTCCTTCGTGGCGGCCTCGAAGAGCTTGCTCTCAGCCTCAGGGCCTTGAACGTCTAGGCCGTCCCTCTCGACGATCTCCCTCATCTTCGCGCTCAGTTTCGCGTAGTCCATCGTCATCACCTTCCTTGTAGCGCCGCGATGATGGCGCCCTTCCGCTTCTTCCACACGCTCTGCCCGATGTCCTCGACGTTGGGCCAGCCGTAGCCACGGAACAGCTTCCGCTGCCTGGGCCTGCGGCGCCTGAAGCCCTCGACGAACCCGGCGTAGGTCGTCTTGTTCCCAGCGATGACCACAAGGCCTATACCTTCCGCCTTCGGCCCCTCCATCGTCCAGTTCCCCCCCAGCTTGCCCGAGCGCCGATATGACGTGCGCGCCGGGGGGTAATCCGACATGCGGTTCACCACATCCACGCCCACGTCGCGCAGGCGGGCCACCACCTTGCGCCGATTCACTTTGACGATGGGCCGCTTGGCGCGGATGGCGCGCAGGGAGACGACCACTAGGCGACCACCTTCACCAGCGGCTTGTCGCTTACCACCGGTGCCAGCCAGCAGCGGCAGTTGGGGTGCGCCGGCGGCGTCTGGCCTCCGCCTACCGACGACCGCTGCCCGGCCAGGGCATCGCAGATGGGGTCCACCAGCGCGTCGTTCACGGTGCGCCACTCGACCTCCTCGACGCCAGCCGAGGCGTAGGCCTCGCTGTTCCCCTCGGCGTACAGGCGGGTGACCTCAGTCGATGCGATCACCTTCGCCCTCGCCTTGCCGAACAGGGGCTCGATGTCCTTGATTAGCGTACGCAGCGGCGCGCCGGTCTCTATGTTGGCCTGGATCGCCTTGCGCAGCCCCTCGCGGGTCGTGCGCTCTAGGTTGGCCCACCAATCGTTCATGAACGTTCCCGCGCGCTCCAGCACCGCCGTGTTCACCAGGTCGAAGTCCACCGCTAGGCCAAGCTGAGACGCCTGCCCCACGCCGCGCGATAGCAGTTGGCTCGGCACGGCACCTACAGTCTTCAGAAAGATATCCTTCATCTTGGTCCAGAACGCCTGGTCCTCGGGAACGTCGGGTAGCGCCTTCTGTCCGCGCCCCTCGCGCTCCAGCCGTTTCCGCACTTCCTTGCCGATGGCGGCCAGGGCGCGCTCCACGACGCGGGTCAGCGCCCGCTCATCGCCCAGCCGTTCCTTGTCGAAGGGGCCGGCGCGCTCCGCCTTCTCACCCTCCGGCACCTGCTCTTCGTCATCCACGGTCACGTCAGGGGTGATATCGCTACCGCCTTCGGCCTCGAATACCTCCAAGCTGATATCACCGTCGTCCAGCGCCTCCTGCCTTACCCCTTCAGGCGATAGGTCCATCGCCCGCGCGTTTATCTCGCGGGTCTCGGCGCGTACCTTGCGGACTTCCGCCTGCTCCTTCTCGGCCTCCAGGTCCTGCTCCCTGAACCCAAACTCAACGTTCTGAGGCAACACCCGCTCGTTGAGGGTGTGGGTTATGAGCTTCATAAACAGCCCCGAACCCTTGCCGCGGGACTTCTGGTGGAGGGTCTGCGACTGCTGTCCTGAGCCGAGGCTGCCCCCCATTAGCGGTGCGAACTCCTGTGCATCCGTCAGAAAGGCCATCGCCATGATGATGATGTTGTGCCTGAGCTCCTTCTCCGCGTCGAAGCCGTCGGGGAGGCTGGTGAGTTCCAGCGTCTTGACATCGATGCTGACCTCGGAGTCTGGCGTGGCGATCAGCAGCGGGTTCAGGTAGCGCATCAGGCCCTTCGCGTCAGCCTGCAGCCGCATCTTCTTCAGGGCGTCATCGACTTGCTTCATGTTGACGCCCTGGAGGAGGTGGATCGCCCGCGTATGGCGGCCGCCGGTCTTCTCTTCCTTATAGATGTCGATGTTCTTCTGGATCTGGGCCGCCCGTAGCAGCCGCGTCAGGGCGCACAGTTGCAGCCCCTCCATGCCCGGCCCGGTGCGGCTCGGCCTCGTGTTGGGGACGGGGAGTTCGGCCAGCTGCACCACCTGATACCACTTCAGCAGGTGGAACTTGCTGTGGCTGTCCTGATAGAGGATCGGCTCCATCGGGTCGCCCGTCGGCCAGCAGTTTGACGCGGGCAGATGGTTGATGCCGATTACAGCCGCCTCCGGGCTGTCGGCCACGCGGACGAGTTCCCAACAGGTGGAGGTGTCCTGCGTGTAGAGATCGATGCTGGTCTTGGCGATCAGGCTCTCCCAGCCCCGGCCCTGGTCGGCGTTCAGAAGCAGGTCCTGCGCTCGCGCAACCGTAAGCGGCGGCCCGTCTATCGCCCACGAGAACGCCATGTTGCGGGCCGTCACGACGGCGAGCGCAGACTTGAAGTGATCCTCCGTGGGGTAAAACTCCCGCAGCTCCTTGTCCCGTCGCTTGGGGAGCGTGCCCCAGGGGGTAATCCCATCGGCCACCTGGCCCAGCAGCCACAACATCTCCGTCGACCCCGTCGTGGGATGCGTCGTCGCCTCGGGCGTCTGGATAACCGAGCGGTCGAGAACCGGCTGCGTGACCTGCTTTTCGCCGCTGCCGTCTGTCCCTAGATGTTCAGTCTCAGGCATTCCTTCGCTCCCATAGAGATGCAGATCACCAGGTCGATCTTCTTGTCCGGGGCCCGCTTGATGATGCGGAGCTTGCTGTCGTCCTTCGTCTGTAGCTGGGCCGCCGCGTTCTGCATGTGCTCCCGCACCATCGTGTTGCCGTCGTGGCTGATACGCCTGTTGACGATGAGGTCGTAGAGCCCACGGTCGGCGATTAGTCGCTCCTTCTGCTGGTTGAACTCCCGGCATCGCACGGCCGTTTCGCGGCGCAGCCGTTGCATCATCGAGGTCAACTGATAGGGGTCGTAGGCGATCTGCTGCACGTTAAATAGGTTGATCAGATCGCGCAGGAAGGTCTCCGGCCCGGAGTAGTCGATCTCACCGCCCTTCTTCTTGGGCGGGTCCCACTTCCGCACGCCGCGGACCGCCACCTCGTCGTGCCGCTCCGGGTGCCGGGTGATCGCCACGATGCCGAAGCTGTCGTGCGTCGAGGCCGCGTCTACCGCTATCACCACTGGCGTCTTGCTCCCAGCCAGCCCCTCTGTGTCTGGGTCCAGCGGCATCCGCTCCAGCATCGGATCGTAGCAGGCGTCCCAGAGTTCGATGGGAATGAACACCTCCATGTCGTCGGCGGACAGCGCCTCCTCTGCCGTCGCCGGCGCGAAGTAGGCCAGCTCCGCAGGGGTCATCTTCCCCGCCTGTATCGCGTACCAGCCCTGATCACGTCCGGGCCTCGCCTGCCAAGGAGCGAAGAAGGGGTGAAGGTCACTCGTGCCCTCCACGGCGGCGTTCCAGAGCGTCGCCAGGTAGTTGGTGTCGCCGTGGCCGCGGCTAACGATGTGGCAGGTGCCGCCGGGTGCGACGGTGGAGACAACGGTGTTCCAGGTCTTCTCGATGAAGGGCATCCTCGCCAGCTCGTCAACGTGGGCGTGCTGTGCCGAGACGTCGACCGAGACATGGGGCCCGGACGCATAGGAGACGACGGTGCGGATATCATCGGGGCCCATGCTGAACTTCAGGCTCTGGGTGGTGTCACCGCCGGCCACGTCCTCCAGGATATTGGGACGCATCCAGGACGGCAGATGGGTCAGCCCGAAGCGCACGTAGCCCAGGAGTTCCTTCGAGGCGCGGCCATCGCGGGAGAATAGGTGGACACGGGCGTTCTCCTGACGGAACAGTGCTACCCAGCCGTCGTAGGCGCACTCCAGTTCGGTGAAGCCGAGCTTGCCCGCCTTGAGGGCGACGACCCAGGGGTGCTCCCCGTAGGTCTCGGCCAACTCCCGCTGCCCCGGCCAGGGATCAGCGAAGGACTGGACGGCGCCGGTCTCGCGGTTGACGAACTGCCAGAACGGTAGGAAGGCGCGGAAGGAGCGGGCGCAGCGCCGGCGCTTGATCTCCTGGTCGATCGCCGTGCGGGCGAGATCCCGCCTAGTCTCCGTCGCTGTCGTCACTCAGCAGCTCCTCCGCATTTTTCAGCTCTTTATCCGTCATATCCTTCGGTCTCTTGGCCGGTGCGTTACCGACCTGGAGCACCACGGGGATCGGTGCGTCCTCGTCGCCCTTCACCGTCACGTCCTTGCTGTCAGTCCAGCCCGGCGCGTCTGGCCCCCTGTCGCGCCCTGGGCCGTAACGCAGCCACGCTAGGGGGTTGCCCTTGCGGACGTCGACCTCGGCGGTGACGCGGGCCTCTCCGCGCGCCACCCGCACGGCCTCGTAGAAGTCGTGGTACTCCTCGTCGCCCTGCTCGCCCGCCTTCATCCAGCGTTCGAACGTCTTCGAGGCGATGCCGGCGGCCTCTGCGGCTACCCAGGAGAAGGCGCCGGAGCGGATATAGGCCACGATGGTCTTCTGCACCTTCGGGGTCAGCTTCGTTGGTCTAGCCATAAGAGGAACGGGCCCCTTGCGGGACCCGCACTGTATCCGGTTGTCCGGGGCTGACTAGGGCGTGTGGCCCTCGGGGCAGACGGTCGGCGTCGTGCCAGCCTCGACCTTGAAGGCTTTGCAGCATGCCTCGCACCACGCCCGCCCACCAGGGATGCGCCGGAAGTCCACCGTGTCGGGCTTCGTCGCCTTGCTCTGGCGCGGCTTCGGCTCCTGGCCCTCGAGGCTCCAGAACCGCCAGCCGTTGCAGGCTTGACCACCCATGACCGCGCTGCCGGCGGCCGAGGGACTCTTGAACTCGCCGCCCACGAAGTCCTCGCCATCGTCGACGATGTAGCGTCGCCCCTCCTTCGTATCCACCACCTGGCAGGTGTAGTCCTTGCCTTTGTACCGCGCGACCAGCTTCGTGCCGGCCTGCAGGTTCCTGTCCTCTATCGCCATCGAGCACCTCCTGGCTACTGAGTCCTTTTGGTGCTCCACTACTCACTCTGTTCGGGAAGGAAGTCAAGCCGGAACCGCCTCAGTGTTGTGAAGAAGCTCAGCTTCCCGGCCGGTGAAGTCCTCCCACCTACGGACCGCGACGTCGACATACCGCGGCTCGATCTCCATGCCGTAGCAGCGGCGCCCCAGGCGCTCGGCGGCGATCATGGTGGTGCCGGAGCCGAGGAAGGGGTCGTAGCAGATCTCGCCGGGCTGCGTATGAAATTCGATCGGCCGAGCAAACAGCTCGACAGGTTTCTGCGTCGGATGCACCCCGTCGGTATCGCCTTGCTGGTTGATCTCCCAGACGGATCGTGCGTTCGCTGGTGGCCGCCGTTGCGGCTGATTACCCTTGATCCAGCCATAAAGGCAGGGCTCGTGCTGCCACATAAAATGACAGCGAGTCAGGATTGCCCTAGCCTTGACCCAGATGATGATCTGGTGACGATGCAGTCCCACTTGGTCCCATGCCAACTCGACGATCGCCTGTCTAATGTTCGCGTGCCACTGGTAGATCGGGGCGTCCTCTCGGACCGCCTCCGCTATTGCAACCTCCAAATATGCGACGAAGAAGGCGACCGAAGTCTCCGGGTCCTTATAGTCATCCCAGTGCTTGTTGCGCTTGTTATACTTTGCGTTCGCCCATGACTGCGGATGTCGATCCGCTTGATAGTCCACTAGGTATGGAGGGTCTGTGGCCATCAGCCTCGCCTTCTCCCCCGCCATCAGCCGCGCCACGTCCTCCGCGTCCGTGCTGTCCCCGCACATGACCCGGTGGTCGCCGCACACCCACACGTCGCCGCGCTTGGCCACCGGCTCCGGGGCCTCCGGGACGGCGTCGGGGTCGGTCAGTCCCTCCTCCGGGCCCAGCAGACGCTGCGCCTCGTCCTGGAGGCCGGCCAGCATCGCCCGCACGCCGTCGCTCTCGGTCTGCACGCCCTCCAGCAGCGCCTGGGTGGCCGCCCCGTCCATCTCGGCCATCGCCGCCAGCGGGTCCAGCGTGAGCAGCAGCTTGTCCGCCTCGGCTTCGTCGAGATCCAGCACCAGCACGGGCACCTTCGTCTTGGGCGTCGTCTCCGCCCGCAAGTGGCCGTCGATCAGCATCAGGCCCTCCGGCGTCTCCCGGGCAAGCAGGGCATCAGCGTAGCCGATCTCCCGCAGGAGCCCCTTCAGCGCCTCGCCCTGTGCCTTCGGGTGCCGGCGCCAGTTCTTGGGGTTCGGCAGCAGCTTGTCGGCGCGCACACGGCGCAGCCCGACGATCCGGTCTCGTATCTGAGGGGGTGCCCGACCTACCGACATAACCGACAAAACCCTACGCCACCGCCGCCGCCCGCAGCCGCTTCCGTAGCTTATGCAACTGCACCTTCATGATGTTCGGGCTGAGCGAGCCCCCGCTCCCCGCTAGGACTGCTATCGCCTCCCGCTGTGTGGCCGTGGCTATCGCACACGCCTCCTGGATCGCCTCAGCCGCCTCAGTTTGGCGCGCACAGTCCTGGCGGTGATCCTCTACGTCCGTCAGGAGGCCGCCATCCTCACTGTAGTTGAACGGCCAAGCGGCCCGCAGCTTGCGCCGACGCCAGTAATCATGCAGCGCGCTCCGCACGGCAAACAGCCAGTAGGACCGTCGGTGGCCATCGTAGGGGTCAGCGCGTAACACCTTGATCATGGCGTCCTGCACGATGTCCTCCACGTCGCCGGGAGACACGCCATAGTTCCCGATTAGGATGCCGCAGGCCTCGGCCCGGTGGGAGGTGGCGTATTCGAGGATGGGGTTCATGTGAACGGAAAAGGCCCGCCGTCATAGCGGGCCAGCGGGGGACACTTCGTCCCAGATTAGCGTATCACGCCGGTGTCAAGCATTGGGTCGCACGGGTCGCGCAGGTCGCACGGGCCGCAGGGGTCTCAGTCGGCCTCCTTGTCCCCTGGGGTTAGGGTAGCACGGGCAACTCTGATGGCGCTCATGAGATTCTCGCGGCATCGCATCCGTTCGTAGCGGTCGTCGGCTACGTCAAGGAATGTCTCGGCATCTGTTATCAGCGCCTTCAGCGCTTCCCCCTGGGCCAGCAGCGCCGCAGCAGCCGGTGAGGTGGCGGCAAGGGCACACGCCAAGCAGTAACCAGTCTCACAGTCGATGTGTTCGTCGTAATCCCCGACCGAGTGCTTTATGGCCTCCACCAGCACCACCTCCCGCGCTGCCGGTTCGGGCTGGGCTAGGTAGGCGCGGACTTCCGTGCACCACTTGTCAGGGCAGCTATCCCATTGTCCGCGACAGGAGCCGCTGGCGTCCCATCGATGTGCCTTCTTGCTCTCCCGCTTCAGCAGCTTCCGCGCCTCGTCGCTCATGCCAGCGCCATCTCAGCCTGCCGCGGCTGCCCTGGCCGCGCCAGCAGCTGGTACTCGATCTGCCGTGTCCGGTGCTTGTGCTGCCGACAGCGCCGCGTCTCGATCACGTAGCCCTCCTGGCGTAGGTCCCAGATCCGGGCGCCGGCACGGGGGATGTACTCGGCCAGGAATGTCGTGGAGCACACGGCCTCCGCCTCGTCGAGCATCTGGAGTACGCGATCGTGCTGCGTGTCCTCGCTCATCGCGGGCTCCTCAGGCGACGATGCAACAAATCCTGAACTGCCCTCTCACCAGCAGCGAAGGCTTCGTTGGCGAGGACGGTGAGTTCACTTTCTGTCATCTGCTTAACCTTTCCCGGCCAGCGCCGCTCAATCTGTCGGCGAATCTTCAATATCCTAAGCTTCATCACACCCTCCCGCTAGGCTTTCTAATCCGCCCCCAGCTGTTTACCCCAAACTTGAAATCGAGCCAAGCTGCATCATCCGCGAAACACCGCCCTGGTGAAAAATGCCAGCAGCGACACCGTTCGCACAGCACCACCTCCCGATCGGGATAGAGCGATTGACGCACGGCCTGCTGCGAAATTGCCGGCTCAACCATACACATTAGGCACTCGGGCCACTGCCGCTTATGCCAGCCTCGCTGATGATCTGATCTCAGCCGCGCCACGCGCTTTTCCGTCAAAGATCCCAAGGCACTCATGCTTTTTACACCCTCCGCTGCAGCCGGTGCCGCACCTGCTCCCGTAGGAACCCCGCCGGCTGCCTGAACCGCTCCGGCACGATCCAACCCTTGTCCCACTCCAGCAGATCCTCCTTGAGCGAGGTGAGCACAGCGCGGGCCCCGGCCCCTCGCACAAAGGCGAGGGCCCCATCGAACCCGAGTTCCGCTGCTAACCACCGCGCCAACCGTTTCTCCGTGGACGTCGCCTCATGATGACGTTGATGATGATGAGATCCATCCTGTCTGACTGTTTGTGTGCCATCATCATCATGCCTAGGTGCCGGTTGAACCATGATCGACTCCTTTTTCAGGGCAAGGTTGCCCCCCAGGAATTGTTACACTTTTCACGATGGTGGCCGTTCCCACCGTGCCGCTGGGGTTGTGGTGCTGCTAGGGGTCCCCAACCCTCCCCGCTCACCTTGCCGCCCGAGCGGTAGCCTTCGGTCTATTCAGTTGTCTAGGCCGTTTTCCGGCCGCGGTTGTCAGCCTGCGGCCGCCTCTCGCCTGCTCTATTTTGTTTGATGGTGCTGACGGAAGCCGTCCGTTAGACGTAGAGCCTCCTCAGGGTTTTGATCCAGGACGAACATCCGGCAGAGAGCCTTCCAGCCAACAGAGGTATAATGGTCGCGGAAGATTTGGCGGACGACTTTCGTATTCTTCGCTTGTTGCAGCAGTAGGTAGGCTCGCTCGGCATCCTGCTGCTGTCCTTTTGTCCATTGCATCGGCACTGTCTGATCACCTCCTTTCTATTTGTCGCCTATGTCCCGAAAGGCGATGCTATTCTGTTCCGCCGCCGGCGCCGACAGCGGTGCGGGAGCCGACCCGCCCACCCGGTAAGGTGCTGGAGCAAAATCCGGGCGAGGCGGGCCAGCATGTGTCCGGCGCTAGGCCGGGATCAGTTGGAGCTGTGCGGACCTCCTTCGTTGAGAGCGTTGAAACCTGCGTATAAACCGGTGGCGCCACCTCTTGCGGCGCTTCCCGGGCTTGCGGTTGTGGCCGTCGTACCAGTTCATCTCGAACCAGCGCTCGTTGCGGGCCATTGGCGCTACGCGAAGGCCGCTTGCTTGCTCTCGAGGGTCACGTCCAGGGCGCCGTCCTCTAGCAGTAGGAAGTCGTAGAGATCGGCTAGCTCCTCTCGGGACAGGCGGGCCCTGAGGGTGATGGTGGTGACTGGCCCCTTCTCGTCGGGCTTCACCTTGATGCTATCCAGGGTCGTGCGGGTGTTCTTCACGCGGGCTCTCCTTCCACTACTGCCGAGGTTCGTTGAGATCGTCACCTCTAGGCCGTCACGCGATAGCTGCCGCTCGATTTCCTCCTTGTTGTCCTCGACGTGTTGCAGGATGTCCTTTGCTACATCGCTCATGTGCTGGGGCTCCTATGGGTTCCACTCAGAACGTCTACGACCAGATTCCAGTTGGCCGGATCGAACACGTAGACCTCGGCGCCGGCCGTCGCAAGATCCCACAACCATTCCCGCTGATCAAGCGAGAGCTCCCCCTTCATCGCCTTTATTTCTGTGAAGATAATCCGCTTGCTGCGGACGTGGATCATCACCAAGTCGGGGAAGCCAGCGGCGCTTCGCCGGCTATCGTGCGTGTGGTAGCGATGGTCCCAGCGGTAGAACCCCGCCAGGTCAACGATCTGCTGCTGGTAATCCTCCTCCGTGACGCGCAGCCGGAGATCGCGCGCCTTCACGCCAGCACCGCCGATCGCTGTAGCGGCATCTCGTTCCACTCGCGGCCGTCCAGCAGCCGCCCGCCGGACGTGGGCCTGGGGCCGCCCCACTGCTTGAAGAAGAACGGCACCCCCGCCGCCTGGCACTGGTCGCGGATGGAGCGCAGCCACATCAAGGCTTCGTACTTGGGTTCCCACAATACCGGTAGATGACGCGGTGCCTGATTAGCGTCAACGCCAGCAGCATCAGTGTTCCGCTCCACCAGCTTCCGCTCGGCCCGCCCTGGCCCGCTCTCGCCGCCCACGATCACCCAGTCGAGGGGTGGTTCCCACCATCGCCCCCACGCCGGATTGCCGCCATAGGCGCTGACGGCCTCCGCCTCATATCGGTCTAGCTCGCGCTTTGGCGTCATGTACCGAGCAAGGTCCAGCGGCCCCAGCAGCGGCTCGCAGGACAGAAACCGCACGGCGGCGGGCGTCTCCAGCAGCAGCGGTATGCGCTCGTCGGCCATGCGCTGGTTCTCCACCGAGACGCCGAGCCACACGTTCGGGAGCGGCCATTCCATATCGTCACTGTAGAGCGCGTGCCCGTCGTTCTGAGCAGCCCAGAGAACCTTCGTCGCAGTACTCGCGGGCCTGGGGCTGAGTGAGCCATCATGGAAACGAACGGGGCGCTCCCCTGCGGCTATGTAGGCCCGCATACGCTCCGGGCGCTTCGTGAGAACCTGATACGTGTGCTGAGGGGATATCGCCATCACCGCGAACACCTGGTCAATGAACTCGTCCGGCACGTCCTCGTGGAACAGATCCCCCATCGACACCACGAACACCCGCCGCGGCTCCCGCCAGTGAAGGGGTTGGTCCAGGCGATCGTGGTGCAGCCGGACGGGGATGCGGCCACGCTCGAACCGCTGGCCCGTCATGCGGAACGCCGGCGTCCTCTCGATGTAGCAGTTGGCGCAGCCGGGGCTGACCTTCGTGCAGCCCGTCACGGGGTTCCAGGTAGCGTCGGTCCACTCGATGGCGCTCTTGTCGCTCATCGTGGCCCCATCGCAGTTGTACGGGAAGGCGACATTAAGGATGTACCTCGTGATAAGATTCCTCCGCCACTGCCATGTCAATCAGCAGCCACTCTCCGGCGGTCGTCCGAGCGAAGTCCACGGACCAGGAGCCTCCCAAGATCCCGCCTACCCGTTGAGCCAACGGTGTCAGGTGCTCGACCTCCGCCGCTGTCTCGGCGTTCAGTTCCCGTAGCTTCGCCCGCCAGTCCGGCGGCAACATCGGCTTGTGCGAGCCGTGGGTGGCGATGGCGTCCTCGGGCCAGTAGGGATGATGGCACTCCATGACTCCACCCCTCACGAAGTACCGACGCTCCCGCGCCACCGGCATCCCGTTGAACGCCCGGAACGATGACTCCAAGGGGACGTACTCACGGAACACCAGCGCCTCGCAAGGCAGCCCTATGATGTTCACCATGAAGTTGAACTCGACTACCTCCCAGATGTGCCGCAGTAGGTTATCCGGGCTCTCCACATAGCAGGAATCGAGCCAGTGGTGCTTTGCAGACGCCAGATCGGTGCGGAGAAACAGCGGGTAGCCGATTCGCTCCGCCGCCTGCGTGAACCGCTCAGGCTTCGGTAGGGGTGCCTCGTGATTCTGCCATCGCTCGAAGTGCTCCAACCCGACCTCGACGCATTCGGTTCGGGGCATCGATACTCCCGCCTCTTGAACTGCCGGCAGCCAGTAGAGCAAGCTGTTCGGGTTCCTCTTCCCCATCGCAGTTGCATGACAAGGCGACGTTTTCACCGTGCGGCCTCCATGAGCCCCATCTGGGCCGTGCGCTCCCGCGCCATGCGGCAGTAGTCCTCGCTGGCGTCGATCAGGGCCGAGTGCCGGCCCAACCGTTCCGCCACGAGCCCGACCGTGCCGCTGCCGGCGAACGGGTCCAGGACCGTCCCGCCCTCTGGACAGCCCGCCAGGATGCAGGGCTCCACCAGCTTCTCAGGGAAGACGGCGAAGTGGGCGCCGGGATACGGCTGCGTCGCTATCTCCCACACGGAGCGGCGGTTGCGGCCGAGGCCATTGTCCTCCCACGGCACGCCGAACGCTTGGTGTCCATCGTGATCGGGGTTCCCGCCGTGATCGTGGCGGTCCTTGCGCGCCTTATTGCCGCTCCGATACGGCTTCCCGCCGACCGCTCGCTTGCGCCCGATGTTCGTCTTGCCCGAAGCCTTCATCAGCGGGTCCTCGGCGTCCTTGTAGCGACCGCCGATACGCTCCTTTGACTCCAGCATCTTCCTGATGTCACTCGGCCCGCTGGCGGCCGGCTCCCGAATCGCGTCCTGGTCGTAGTAGTAGCGCGCCGACTTCGAGAGCAGGAAGACGTACTCGTGGCTCCGCGTCGGCCTGTCCGTCACCGACTCCGGCATGGGGTTGGGCTTCGACCACACGATGTCCGACCGCAGCCACCAGCCGTCCGCCTGTAGCGCGAAGGCCACTCGCCAGGGCATCCCGCAGAGGTCCTTGGGCTTGAGGCCCCACGGCTCGAAACGCCAGCGCGAGTTCGGCCGGCCAGCAGATTCCTTCGCCCGCCGGCTCTCTGCCGGGGCGTGCCGGCTGCCGTTGAGCGTGCTGTTCTCACCGATCGGGCCGGATCGGCTGGCGGCGTAGCTATCCCCCAGGTTCAGCCACAGCGTGCCATCGTCCCGTAGCACCCGCCGCACCTCGCGCATCACCTGGACGACGTGCTCCACGTACAGCTCCGGCGTCGGCTCCAGGCCCAGCGAGCCGCGCCAGGCGTTGCAGCGGCGACAGAAGGCGCCCTGCGATCGCTTAACATGTGGTGCCTCGGGCGGCGCTTCCCCGGCCCGCATTAGGTTCGTCCAGTCCTTGAAGTTGTCGTCCCGAGTGTCACCCACCATCGGCTCGCCCCACTCGTGCTCGCAGTCCTCATCGCCCCAGACAACCGGCTCGATGCCGTAGTCCCGCAGCCCCCAGTACGGCGGGCTCGTGATGCAGGCGTGGACGCTGCCGTCCGGCATCGCGGCTAGGGCGTCGCGGGCGTCGGCGCAGATGATCTCGACCGTCACGGCATCGCCTTTTGCATGGAGGGCGACATTACGAAAGCACCGCCATGAGTTGCCGCCCGATGTATTCCGTGTAGGCCGGCGGGATGGCCTGTTTCATCTCCACAAGCGTCATCCAGTCGAGTCCGCCCATCGCTGTGGATGCCTCGGCACGGTTCTTGTAGCGGCGACCGCGGCCACCCGGGTTCTTTGGGCCGCTGTTCCCGTATACGCCCAAAGGTGGACCCTGTTCCCGGTGCCTGCATACCAAGCTGGACAGCAGAATGTTGGACGCAAAGTGACGGTGCCGGCGCACCTTCAGCTCGAAGGATGACCCGCACAGAACCAGGACCGGCCGGATCGGCGACGTGGGCACATTCTCACACACCCACGGCGTCCCCAGCTCCTCGAGGCGCTTAATGGTCGGGGTCAAGAAGTCCGGGTATTGCCGCTGCTGTTGAGCGACAGGCATCCAGGGAGCCTTAGTCAACGACAGCCATTTCTGACACGGTGGGCTCGCGTGGATCGCATCGAAGCCGTCCAGCGCGAACGTCAGCGCGTCGGCCCGCACGAACTCGAACGGGTAACGCGGCTGGGGCTCTATGTCCACGCCGACGATGTCGAAGCCCGCGCGGTGGTAGCCCATCGCCGCGCCGCCGGCGCCGCAGAACAGGTCCAGCAGGAGCGGCGTCGCCTTTTGTGCGGTCTGCGACATTAGACTTCGCTCCCCTTACCGTTCTCGAGCCGGGCCACCCGGCGGGCAACTGAGGCGAACAGATTCCAAGTCGGCGGCGGTATGTCACGCCAGGGCGCTGAGACGACGATGTTGGTGAACCAGTCCTCCCGGCGCGGGAAGCCTCCCCCCCGCCAGGTCACCTCGATAAGGCCGGCCTCAATGGGGGTCTCCTCCGGCTTCACCATGCCCTCTGGGGTCACGAACCAGTACATGTTCGAGTAGCGGAGAGCGGGACGGCGTTTTAACGGTTGGCGCAGCTCCCTCGTGAAGTCCGCTCTACTCGTCTTGATCTCGTAGGCGTGACTGGCCCAGTGGTGACTCGGCCAGAGCGCAATAGCGAAGGCGTCGATGCTCTGTTGACTGTCACGCCCAAAGCCGGTCCCGACCCTCAACTCATCGAAGAACGCCCACGACTCGCGGTAGGAGAGATTGTGGTGAGTCTCTCGCACGGCAGCCAGCATGTCGGCAGCTGTCGGCGCGCCCGTCGCCTTTGTGGGGGTAGGCGAACTCATCGGCCACCACCCGGGCTCGGCGTAGGTGAGGCTTCGATGAAGTCCACAACCGTCCGCAGGTCGTCAGCCATGTCAGCCACGTTGAACATGATTACGCCGAGCCAAATGACGATCGCTGGCAACGCGAACAACAGGATGATTTCGAGCACGATGTATCTCATGTCGCCTCCATCGGCAGCGCCAGCTGCGGCGTCTCGGCCTCCACCACGGCAGGGTCGAGGATGGCGCCGGGACCGTGCCCACCCTCGGCTAGGCACCACAGGCGCCAGCAGTCCGCGCAGAGGTCGCTGCAACCGCGGGCGCGGTAGTCTCCGCAGCTGCAGCGGCAGGCGCAGCGCTCGTTCATGTCGCCTTCGATTCTGTCATGGGCGACCGGGCCCGCCGAATCCACTCGCGGGCCGTGATCTCCTCCGCACCCAGGGTCAGGGCTACGCGCCGCCTATGCTTCGTCAGGTCGTAGTGAGGGAACCTCCCATCCTGGAACCAATGGTGCTTCAGCCGGAGTCGCCGCGCGAAGGCGTGTAGCTCCTCCAGGCCGTCGGCGACGAGATGACAGGCCTCGCCGTAGTGCCATGCCTTCGACCGTTGTGTCCGGCGGAGTTCGTCAACGTAGACCGTCATGACGCGCTCCATCTGATGCCGCAGCGGGTACAGCGATGACGCCAGAGGTCGCCATCCGGGCTGACAGCAACGTAGGTGCTGCCACAGGACGGGCAGGGCCACCGCTTAGGTGGCCAGCTTCTGGCCTTTGCCGAGGTCTGCGAAGTCATTGCCCGCGCTCCCACTCCCAGAGCCCCAGTGCGCCCTTCGCCGGTATCGGGTCCGGTAGGAGGCGGAGCGATGCGGAGTCGAACAACCACGCCCACCGGCCGGGTGTGTAGTCCCCCAAATGGAGTTCCAAATCCGATATTCTCAGGGCGGCTTCTTCCGTTAGCTGGCAGTCCACTAGGTCGATGGTGCAGACAATGGCGCCACGCGGGGTACGCGCAAGGCCACCGAAGTGCTCGGCGAACCGACGCGCCGACGCCGGGTAGCCCTTTGCCGCATGAATCGCTAGCGGTCCTCGGTACTGCGTCTTCCATGACCGCGTTTCAACCCGCTTGTAGCCAAGCGCAACGAGTGTCGCCCACGGCTGAGTCAGAGTCAGGGCCTTCATTACGTCGCCTTTGTATCCATTGCCGACGTTACGGCACTCCCCCGAGGCGGATGGGCTTGAGATCCCCCGGGGCATCTTCGTAGAGTGCTCCGAGGAGGAACCATTCGTTCCTGCCCTGGAGCTTTCGGAGTTCCTCGTTGTACCACGTGATCTTGTTGCGGAACTCGCGGATGCGCTCGCTGACAGCCTGACCCTGTTCCTGATAGGCGAGGTCTGTGATGGCGTCACCTCTGGTGCGTGAGGGGTCTATCACCACCCCCTCGGTAGCTGAGATCGTGTACTCGTAGGCAGACCGCGTGTCGTGGTAGAAAGCCTCCAGTTCCCTAGCTCTGGCGAAGCTGTTGAAGTAAATGAGGGCGGACATGAAAACCCAAATGAATAGGCCAAGCGCCCCAATGATGATCATGATCGTCCCGATGACGTTCGGCGCGGAATCGCTTTGGTAGCGCACCGCAAGAGCGATCCCTACCATGAGCATCGCCAGCAGGATTGCCGTGACGAGAATTACTGTGATCATATCTATCCTCCTGTCGCCTTTCTGTCCTTCTGCGACTTCTCCGCAACGAGGATGAAGGTTCGCACATCCTGAAAGCACTTACGGGCGGCTCGCCGCGAAGTGAACACTGGTATCATCCTCACGCCATACGGGTCGTATGGCTCACGGAGGGGCTTGCCGTCAACAAATCCGATATAGACCCTATCCTTCATCTCGCGTCGCCTTTCCTGTCTTCTGCGATGCCGCAGCCTTCAAGCGGTCACGATCCTCCACGGTGTCGTAGGCCGGAGCGTCCTTGAACTGGCTGTAGAACTTGAGGTACGGATCGTAACCAGCCTCCCAAGCCTCCTGCCCCCGTCCGTTCTGCATGTCCTTCACCATGGCGAGATGAACCTCGATCGCGGCGTACCAGCTCGGGAAGCGCCCGATCTCGAACCAGTGGCCGGAGCCGTGTGCTTCACTAACGGCATAGCCAGCGGTCTCCATCGCGTGATCGACATTCAGGGCGTCGATGAAGCAGCCGATCATATGCGCCCCCTCGGCCATGTCTCCGTTGACCTCTACACATGTGTCGTCGCACTGGCAGGATACCCACACGAACACCGGTTTCGTGAACGTCGGTGGGGCGTAGGCCGAGATGATCTGCATCGCTACGTCGCCTTTCCCGTGGAGAGCGACGCAGGGCTAGCGAATCCAGTCATCGCCTCTGTCCTCATAAATCTGTCTCACCGATGGCATCCCTATACGCAGCCCTGCCGCCTCGGCGGCAATAGCCAAATTGTCGTGGCCATAACGGATGGCGAGGCCGACCGCATGAACCGCTATATCACTGTCTTCCTCTGCCTCTACAGGTCTCGCCCTGACTATCAATCCCAAAGCGTCGAAAAGCTCATCTTCCGATAGCTGGCCCACTGTGGCGTCCCACGCCTCGATCTGACAACTAGCAGGAACCGTCCATTCGCGCTCCTTACAGCGGACAAGCCAGACCTGCCGATAGGTCTCTTTCCCGCAGGTCATGTCGCCTTTTCTCCCGACTGCGACGCGGCGAAGTCCGGGTGCTTGTTGGATATGTGGCGCTGGACGTTCATGAAGTGGCGCCGGCAGCGAGGGCATACGCCATTCTTCACTCGCTTCCTGAGCGATGCCAACTGCTTCCCCTTGCGAGCGGCGTCCGCCTCGACCTGGTCCAACTGCTGCCGAAGCGAAAGATTTCTGCGTTCAGCCTCAGCTAGCTTCTCAGCATCAGGCTTACCGGTGTAGGACTGACCGTGCCCGTTGGGACAGTAAAAGGTCGCCCCCCGTCTCTTGGCGTAGAGGTTGTCCCGTAGACTCTCGGGGAGCGCGAAGGTCACGCCACAGGCGCAACACTCCTCGGTCACGAGAGCTGTGGGCCCCACCTTCAGTATGTCTAGGCGGCTCATGGGGTGACCTCCTTTGTCACGGCCTGCAGCTCCACGGAGCCCAGCCCTGCTCGAACCACAGTTCATAGGCCATCTGCGCGTTCCTCAGAGGCTCCATCCACGTCCCCCAGAAGTCCGGCCAGCGCCAAGCGTGCAGGGACCCTCGTAACTGATACAGCCCGTAGTGGTCGCCATTCGTTCTCCAAGGCTGGAGCGTCGATTCGCAAGCGGCCACTGAGACGGCTTCCGAGCAAGGCCAGGGCAGAGAGCAGATCGCATCGACTACCGCCTGGCCTCCCGCGCTGTCCGCGGCCACTGGTGCCCGTTCCTCGACGGCAGCCTCACCGGCCCCAGCGGGCGCCTCTGCGGCTGGCCCCGGCTCAGGCGTAGGTGCGTTCGGTTCTCCTCCATCTGGTCGTCCAGGCTCTCCCTCGGTGTCCCCAGCACGATACCGCCAGAGAGCAGCATCAGCGGCGGCCCGAAGATCACCAGCGCCACGGTCTGCTGTAGGGCCAAGCCCCACAAGAGCGTCAAGCCCAGGCCCGTCATCGCCGAACTGCCCAAGAAGGTCGCCATCGCTATCGTTCGCATCGTTCCCTCCAATCGCTCCCGCGCCGGCGACGATCACCAGGACCGCCACCGCCAGCGCGAGGCTGCGGCGCGTCAGGCCTGCGCCTGCCTACTTTGCCCCGCCGCCGCGGCTGCCGCCCGCCTCCCGTTCCCGTTCTCGCTGAGATAGTGATAGAGGGTCGACCTGTCCAGGCCGAAGAGATCAGCGATGTCCCCGCGTGGCAGAGACGTCTCAGCCTTGATCCGCCGCATAGAGCACCCGCGGGCATCAACGATGTAGGCCTTGCGGCTGTGACCGTAGATATCCTCCACCGGAACCCGGTGCTCGGCTGCGACCTCGTTGACGATCGCGTGGGCCTGCATGTTGGGGTCGATGACCTGGCCGCAGTACCGGCAACCGCCCTGGAGTGCCGCGTCCATCACTCGGCCTCCATCGGCTCCGGCTCCTCTGTCTGCTGGCCGCCGTCCGGCGGCGGGGGCTCGTCCTGCCCCAGGCCCCCCACTTCGTCCGCCATATCCTCCACCACCTGTTGCAGCGGAAGGTCGTCCTTCTCCGCCCGGTCGATGGCGTATGCCTTCAGGTCGCCGTCCTCGGGGCCAGCGTTGAAATGGGCGTGGACGCTGGCCTTATCCATCCCGCGCTCACTGGCGGCGACCCACAGGCGGGACCAGTCAGCTCCGTTCTCGGCGGGCACCGCCTCGCCCTCGATGATCTCCCCCGTCTTCGTATCCACCTCCACCTCCTGCGCCCCCGTCGCTGGCATCGCCGACTGTCCCGCCAGGCAGTCGTTGAACCCCATCCGCATGACGCGGACTCGGGCCTGCTTCTCTGCCATATCCCACGGGTCCGCTACGAGCGGGCGGGTCTTGGCCGTGCCGGGACGCTCCTGCACCGCCCGCGCTTCATTGGCGGATGGTTCCGTGAGTCGCTTCGGGATGAGCGCCCGCCGAGTAAAGGTGACCTCGTTGCCGCCAGGCCAGCGCCGGGTCATGGTGGCAATGGCGAAATAGTCGTCGGTAGAAACCCGAAAGAGGCGATACTCGTCGTCCGTTGCTGGCCGCGACTCCAGACGCAAGAGTTGGCCGGGTGCCTCGCGGTTGATGAGATGAAGCCAGCCGTCATGCTGGACGTAGGGGCGCCCCTCGAAGGGTGTGATATGGCCCATCCAGGGGTTGAGGGCGTACTTGTTGCAGAGGGCGATGAACATGGAGACGCTGAGGGCCTGCCCGAAGTCCCGTTCGCCGAAGCGTGAGACCAGCGCCCTCTGTACGCCCGGTGTGTCCTTGATGACGATGGCGGCCTCGCGCTTGACGACCGCCTTGCCGTCGTTGGTCATGATGACCTCCTCACGTTCCTGGTGGCCACGTACAGGTTCAGGGCACACCTGAACACGTTGAAGTACGGCGCCAAGGCATCCAGGGGGTACACCCTCTCCTCAAAGCCCTCATCTTCGGTGCGTCCGACGCGGAGGAGCCGCGCCTCCTTGAGGGAGTGGCCGTTCTCGGTCAGCAGGTGGGCGTAGGCCGCGAGCTGGTAGGTGTGCTCGTCGTACAGTCCTCTTCCTGTCTTGAAGTCGATGAGCGTTAGGGTTCCGTCCAGCTTCCCATACCAGTCACAGGTGCCGCCGAAGCGAAACTCCTCGGACGCCAGCTGCTCTTCGCTGAGGACAGTCTTTATCTCCCGCTTCTTCGCCCACTCGAAGAAGGAGAGGCAGGCGTTTTCGGCCTTGGATACGTCCTTTGGTGAGTAGTCGCTTATATCGATTTCCTTCTTGGTTAGATGGGCGGCGATCATAGCGTGGGCGAGGGTGCCGATGCCTGCGAGGGCATCTACGTGCTTGGCGGTATCGATACCCTCTAGGCCCATCCTGTTGGCCCAACTTATGAGGGCCGGTTTCGCTATGACGTTGAGAACCGTCGTGACGCCGGGCAGCAGGGTGCCGGAGCCGTCGTAGTATCTGGTGTGCCGTCGTGCGCGGGGTGTTGTCTCGGTACTCATCCCGTCACCTCTACTTCCTGGCCGCACTCGCGGCACTCCCACGCCTTCAGCGGCACCCCACGGTTGCCGTCCGCGTCGTCGCCGTAGACGCCCGTGGAGGTCAGCTTCCATGTGTTCTCGTCGGACGGCTCGAAGGCGGCATGGTCACGGCACTGGCCGCAGATGCCCGTTTGCTGGCCCGTATTCACGTCCGGCGAGGCCGCGTGGGGCGATGCGCCGCAGCACCCACTGAGCCACTGGCACCCGCATGGCTCTGGCGATTCGCGCTCCAGCTTGTCCTCGGCGTCCTCGCGCTTGCCGTCCTGGCGGATGTCCGACAGATGGTCGGCTCGGAGATCGTCGAGGTGATTATCCGGCGGGTAGCCGCGGATGTCTTCTAGGGTGCTCATTGCACGGCCTCGCGCTCGGCTTCTTCGGCCCGCTCCTCCGGTGATATGCCCCGCATCGCCTCCGCTGCCTGCCGAGCCAATCCCTCTAGCTCGTTGCGGACATAGCGTTCGTCTCGGTAGACGTCGCCGGGGTTCGGGTGGGCTGGAACAAGGTCGTAGAGATGGCTGCAATCGAAGCCGATCCACCAAACGTCCTGCCCCGTATCGTGGGGCCAAGATGCGCCGTCTTTGTTCGGCACGTCTACCCACTCCAATTTGGGATACGGCCCTCCAGTGGGTGCCTTCAACATAGCGGCGCGATATTCCTCGCTCGGCCACCGTGAGGACTTCTCGTGGCAGGCAAGGGTGATTCCGCCGTGAACATCTATCCCGCCAAGAACGCCCATGATGGTTTGGTCCTGCCTATACCAGGGATGGGAAGGCGGCACGCCAATGTAGCCCTGGAGAGTCCCAAGGTCGGGATGCTTCCAGATGGAACACGGGAAGTCGCCCAGGATGAAGTAGGCTATCTCACCCATAGCGGTGCCCCTGGCTCCCCGCCGCCTCTGCCGCGTCCTCGGCGGGGATGGTGCCGGGTTGGCCCTGTGTGATGGGTCGCCCCGTGTGGTCGGTGATCGTGGCAGCACCCATCAGCGTAGATTCGATGCCGAACACCTCTCGGTATTTCGGGTCGCTGTCGTGGCGCTCGACGGCCTTGCGAGCAAAGCCCCTAACGATCTGGTGCCCACAGCCGGGGCATTCGTACAGATCAGCGTCGATGATGGCGTCGGGGCCGAGCCGCACGAAAATCCCGTTGCGCTCACACCGATAGTTGCGCTGACAGGGCACACAGATCGGGGTGTGCTGGCTCAGCTCGGGCTGCGCCTCCGCGAGCAGCTTGGCGTCCAGGGGGTCGCGCTCGGCGCGGGTTTCCTCTGGTGTCGCGGAGGGTGTATCGTTCCCTCTAGGGATGGTTGGCATTTTCAACCGTCCTTTCTAAGCGGCAGGCGTTCCGGCGTCTGTCGCTTTTGCGTTCTCGCCATCGCTGGCGGGCTGGACCGGAGAGGGAAGTGAGGAAGAGCTAGGCGCTGTAGCAAGGGGGCCATAGCAAGGCCAACTCATCCAACCTCTCCGATCCGGCTCGCAGGCGATGGCGCGCTGAAGGCCGGCTCGCGCCCCACGCTTACCGGCCTCCGCGCGTCCGATTGAGGGAACCCGATCCAGTGCGCCTCCTTTCGTGTTCCTTCTGCCACCGTGACCCTGGACTGAGCCGCGTCCAGAGGTACGGGTGCCCAAACGGGAGGGTAAGGTCACGGTGGGGGAAGGAACGGTCACGCTGGCCGCCTATAGAGGTGACCGCTGCTCGAAAAGTAATAGCCTCGCTTGGGGGCAGGCGGCCCTGCGGGGAACGCGAGCCGCTTGCAGCAGGCTTCGCAACTACTGAGACTGTCGCGACACCCATCGGGATACCGCTCTGCGTGCCGCTTCACTGCGAGATAGTCGAGAACGAACGTGGCTGGAATCATGCTGAGGACTCCTGGCCGTTCGGCAGAATAGTGGCGAGGGGGATTCCGGTGGCGAAGGAGAAGGCGCGGGCGTTACGCTCACTCCAAGGAATCTCCCCGCTTAGAAGGCGGCTGACGGTACTGGGGTTGACGCCCATACGACGGGCTGCATCGCTTGCGTTCATGCCTCGCAGAACCAATTCAGCTCGGAGGTCGCGCCGGTGCTTTGTAACCACGCACCCTATTATGCACAGCGCAAACGCCGTGTCAAGGGTTTTACGTCAACATCGGCAAACTAAACGGGTCCGTGTACCGTCATGCGCCGCGCGGTACAGGGAGCGACTGGTAGGCTAGTGATTGTGCTAGAATGGCCACCCACGAAGGGAACCTGCCGAATGAATCCCTTGCGATCACTGGCGCTAATCTTTATAACTGCGGCCGTGCTGGTACTCATCGCTATCAGTATCGCGATGGCAATTGACGACAGGCCAAGTGAACCCGAGATTTCAGAGGGAGCCTCCCGTCTCATTCAGTCGCCGACGCCGAGGCCAGCCATTTTCACAACACGGACTCCAACGCCGAGTCCCGTGGTGAAGACAACTAAAGTCGCTCCGGAGGTTACCCCCGCCCCGACAGCGGTTGAGGCCAGCGGGGAATTGATCCCCACAACGATCCCGCAACGTACATTTCATCCGGCGATCATTTGGCTTGACGCACAAGAGCTGGAATTGCTTGAGCTTGTTCAAACGTATCGTGCGGAGAATGGCCTCGGCGGCTTGACGCTCCTAGTTGAGCTGACTGATGCCGCTGAATGGATGGCCGATGATATAGCACAGCGGGGATTTCTGAGCCATGTTGATTCCCTGGGTCGGGATATCAAGAGCAGGCAGGCTGTATTCGGCTGGAGCGATGAATTAGGCGGCGAAGTGCTTGCTAGGGGCTGGATGAGCGCAGCCGACGTGCTACGTGCGTGGCAAGAATCGCCGACGCACAATGAAGCATTGCTGAATCCGAAGTTCACGCATATAGGTGTCGCACGCGCCGAACTAAAGTATTGGGCAGTGGAACTAGGAGGGCTATCGTAAAGGTGTGAGTTTCACGCGAACGAGCGGGCGCGGGAGGCGCGGCGCTAATACGCGCCGGGGAACCGACCACCGATAGCCGCACCCCGTTTCCCGTATCTAGGCGTATAATGGATTCGGCATGGCTACGGGTCTTACCCTGGAAGCTGACGTACTTCCTGTCCTGGGTGCCTTCCACGCGGCGCGAGGGAACGGCAACATCACCATCCACTTCGAGGACGGCATCCCCAAGACGGTCAGGATCGAGGAAACGTTGAAGTTCGGAGAGCAGGTCAGGGCGTGGGTCCGCCGGCTTACCAGGAGGGCCAGCAGCTAGAGCCAGAACGTAGGCTACCGAGCACCGGGGCCGCCACTGTCGAGAGACGGGGCGGCCCTTTTCTTTTGCGATGACGAACCCCCGACAGGCTGAGATCGAAAAGGCTCTGGCTGGCTTCCAGCGCCGGGCCGATGCGGGCAAGGTGCCCAGGCGGCGCCGCTACAACCGCGTCGTCGGTCGCCGGCCGGGGACGTTCCGCCACGCGCGCAACAAGCGAGAGCAACAGCGACGCAACGCCGGCAACTTCAGGGGCGCGCAGATGCCCCTATGGACACCGGGTGGCCCGCAAGCCTGATGCGGTACAGGCCATGATACGACCTCACCTGTCGCGGCGGGAGCGCCAGTTCTTTGAGGCGCTGCGTGCGGCGGACGGTGCCGTCGTCCCCCATACCCAGATCGTGGCAGCGATGTACGGTTCGGATGCGCTGCCGACCGACCGAGAGGCGCTGAAGGTCTACGTGATGAAGCTCCGGCGGAAGGGCTACGCCATCACGAATCTCTGGGGCGTGGGCTACGCGCTGGGCGTTGTCGGTCGGTGCCCCACGTGCGGCAGGGAGCCAGCTGATTAGTGGCCAACGCCAGCGGGGTGCCGTGGTTCTGGAAGTGGCTGACGTCGACAGAACGCCGCCATCTGCGCTCTATCTTGAGGCTGTCTTCAGATGCCCGACCGAGAGCTCCGAAGCCGCGAGCGCTTGAGGGTCGCTCGGAGCTGGGGCGCATCATGAAGGTGCCGCCCGGGCGCATCGGTCAGATGCGCGAGGACCTGATCCAGCGCGTGGAGCCGGAGGAGGACGAGCCCGAATGAGCCGCCGCCTGGGGGAGCGCGACCGATACGAGCACGGCGTCGGCCTCGCCCGCGCCGTACACTCGGGCTACCACGAGTCGCTCCTCCTGTTGGCCTTCGACATGAGCCTGGAGCGCACGACGGAGCACGGCGACAACGTCCCGATGGGGCCGGAGTCGG